>DATFLY010000098.1:0-13428 GCA_035267185.1 Lysobacterales bacterium
AGCTCTTTCCAACTCGCGCCGCCATCAGTGGTCTTGAACAGGCCAGCGTCCTCGACGCCCGCGTAAACAGTGTCTGGATCATGGAGCGAGGGTTCGAGATGCCACACCCGGGCGAATTCCCATGGATGCGGCGTACCGTCATACCACTGGTGCGTGGTCAGCGGTTTGCCGGTTTCATCCGATGTGTCGTAGACGAACTTGTTGCTCTCGCCCTGGGGCATGCCCATCTGATCCGGCTCAATCCCATCGGGCGAACCCGGCTGAAACCAGGTCTTACCGCCATCATCAGACCGATTGATGATCTGGCCAAACCAGGCACTGGTCTGGGAGACATAGAGACGGTCGGGATCAACAGGTGATCCTTTGGCGTGATAGATTTCCCAGCCCGCGAAATGCGGCCCTGAGACCTGCCAGTCTTTTCTGGCTTCATCAGAAGTCAGGATGAACAAACCCTTGCGCGTTCCGGCCAGCACTCTTGTTGCGCCCATGCGAACCTCCTCTCAATCGGGTCAGTAAAAAGTATCAGAGCCCTTTTTTAATTTCCCACGTATTTAGAATAGACGCTCTTCGCGACACTCGCCTCTCCCGTGCCTTTGACAATGGCACGACCGTCGGCGAACAGCGTGATCTCATATTTATGACCGGCCTCCCCCACTTCCGCTCGCACCATGAAGTCGTTGCGCCTGACTTCTCCATGCTGGCTCAGTCTCTCGGCAACCTCTTCCAGGTCAATGCCATCAATGGTCTGCTGATGACGAAGCTGAACGGCATCCTGTCCGCAAAGTGCATCTGCACTGGAACCGGCTTTGCCTTCAAGATACTCGAAGTTCCTGTGCTTGCAACACTGGCAATCGCCATCTTCCCAGACCCGATTAACGCTCAACTGCGAAATGGTGTTGGCCCACAGGTCAATGCTGAGCATGGTGCGGCTGACCTGGGCCAGGTTGCCTGTTAGGATTTTCAAGGCTTCGGCAACCTGGAAATTGGCTATAACTGAAACCAATGGCCCCAGCACGCCCACGGTGTCACAGGTTGGTGTCTGTCCCGGGGCCGGCGCTTCCTCGAAGAGACAGCGATAACAGGGCGTTTCGAAACCACCTTTCTCCCACGAGGTTTCGCCACCGGATGTATGGGGTAATACGGAATAGGCCATGCCAACGGTGCTTACAGCCCCACCGTAAAGATATGGAATCCCGTGTTTCACTGCGCAGTCGTTGGCCAGGTAGCGGGTCTCGAAGTTATCCAGGCCATCAATCAGTACATCCGTCCCTTCCGCGTAGCGCTCGATGTTCGTGTGGTTCAGGTCATCGACAATCGCGGTCACCTTTACCTGTGAATTGCTGCGGGCAATCTTTCGTTTTGCGGCTTCCGCCTTGGGAATCTCGTCAGCCACATCCTGTTCATCAAACAGCACCTGGCGCTGCAGATTGGTCAGCTCAATGAAGTCGCGGTCGATAATTTTGAGATGGCCGACCCCGGCCCGGGCCAGCATGTCAGCAGAAACAGTTCCAAGCGCGCCACAGCCCATGATCAGAACGGTTGAATTGAGCAAACGTCGCTGACCTTCCTGGCCAAAACCGGGAAGCAGCATCTGACGGTGGTAACGGGCAAGATCAGCCATGTGCCTATTCTACTGCGATGACTATTCGATGCTATCCCGATTGTCCAGATGTCGAACCCGTTTAAGCCAAAGGTATACCGGCAACGACACTGCAATCATGATGAGGGCATAGCCGGCAGTTTCAGGAGCGGTATAGGCCTGGAACAATGACATTGCCATCCAGCCAACAAGGCAAACCACCGTGGTCAGGGGGTGTCCCCAGGCTCGAAACGGCCTGTCTGCGTCCGGTCTCTTACGGCGCAGCAAGGCAACCCCGGCAATCAGCACAACGTAAAGCACAATAAAGAGGAACACATTCAGTGTCAGCAGAAACTCGAATCCACCCACCAGGATCAGGCCGACAGAAACAAACCATGTGATCAGCACCGCGATCACCGGGTTTCCGCGTTTTCCGACCCTGGCAGCGCTGTCAATACCGAGGTGGTCGGCAGAAAGTGCATATAACACCCGGGAACCGGCCAGGTAGCTGACATTCTGGTGGGCCAACAGGATGAGTATGGCCGCCACCACAACCGTGGTCGCGGCTGCTGGAGACACAGCCAGTTCGAGGGCTGTCGCCAGCGCCAGGTCCTCTCCGACAAGGTTACTCAATGGAACACTGAACGCCAGGGCCGCCATCAGGCCGATGTAAAGGATGAATACAGCAACAACACCACGCACGCACGACCGTGCCACTTCTCCACCACCGCCCTTGATCTCGCCGCCGAAATAGCAGGCGTACAACCAACCGTCGTAAGTGAAAATAATGGCCGCAGCGACCAGGCCCCAACCTGCAAGACTTGAATCCAGGGGCTCCTGAAGCGCCATTTCGGGCGCGCCATTACCAAGCAGAAGGGCCAGCGTAAACCCGATGACAATCATCGCCATGCAGGCCGCCGCGACTTCCTGCACTCGCGCCGAAAGCAAGACACCACGCAATTGCACAAGGGCAAAAACAGAAGTCACAAGAATGGCCACTGCTGGTCGATACACGTCTTCAAAAGGCACCAACAGGCTGATGTACTCAACCACCACCGCAGCCTTTAGTGCGATGGTGGCGGTAAAACTGAGCCAGTCGACCCAGCCGATAACAAAACCCGGATAGCGCCCGAAAGCACGCCTGACCAGCACATAAACACCGCCGGATCGTGGTGTCATGCCCACAAGTTCTGCGGCAACACCCACGCTCATCAACACAAAAATTCCACCCAGCAGCCACAGGGCGGTAAACAGCCACGGATCGTTGACGATTGTGGCGATTTCGCCCGGCGTGCGCAGGATGCCGAGCCCGATCATGGTGCCCAATACGGCTGCGATGCCAAAGACACCCGATAGAACGCGTTTCAGTTCTGGTTTCGGAAGTGAAGGGGATTCAGCCGAGGTATTCAATCATTATTCTTCTTATTGAGTACCCCTTTATAACACGCTACTCGAAGTCATCAACAAATATCAGCCCCTGGACCGTGCTGAATTTTCGATCAATACGCCTCACGTTGCCCTGGATGTCCTTTACCTCGATATAGACGCGAGCCGACTCCATGGAATCCGGCACACCGCCGAGTGAAATTTCATAGACGCCGTCATTCGTCATGACTGCCAGGTCTGCAAGTTCTGCCAGTGGCGGCCTTCCGGCCACCGAAAACGTGGTTGTTACAGACAGGGTCGACAGATCGATTCCCGAGTTCGCATCTGCCATTCCAAACCTGAGACTGGTGAACCCGGAAAGATCCAGTCCGGCACGCGGGCTGCTGAGCGTCAATGTTGGCTTCAGGTCATCAAGGAACCAGCCGAACTCATCGCCAGGCGTTCCTTCTGCTGTATCGATGGGACAACCCAGGTCAATCCATCGTGCGAACATCATTTTCTCGTCAATGGTCAGTGGCGTTACGCCAGAGCCCGTTGGTGGCATGATGGTGCCGGTGTAATCCAGATCCGCCTCGTTGGGGTGCGCGCCGGCGGGCAGCGTGGCCGGGTCGCCAGGTACAGATTCAGTAGGATGATCAGCATTGGTCCAGCCATCCAGGCGCTCGCCAAATAATTTCCATATCAACAAGCTGCGGCGGCTCTGGAATTTACGAATATAGCGACTGGCGTTGGTCTGTCGCCAGACCGGACCAAACGTGATGACAGGCGGATAGCCCCAGTCGGCATCCTGGTCATCTGCAAGTCGCTTGTAGTCGCCCGGCACGCCGCCATGGTTTTCCAGGTCATCCAGCACCAGGTTCCCTGGTGGGTCCGGATCATCCTGCGTGTGACAGGATACGCAGCTGCGTTGCAGGATGGGCCTGATGTCACGATGAAACTCTACATCTGACAAAGGCTGGTTGAACAGATGAAGATCCGGCTCACCCGAACCATCCTGCGTCACCATCGGCGTGACGCTCGCCAAATCATAGATTTCATAATCCGGCAACGCGGCAGCAGTCGAATCGAAATCAAGCGGCATCTGGCTGTGGGCGTGACAACCGCCGCAATCATTTCGCACTTCGCCCGGACGCACCTGGTGCCAGGTCTGGGCCATGTTCAATACCATTCCGTTTCGGTCAATGGTCTGGAAAGTGAACGGTGTGTCTGCCGGGATTTTCGCCAGGAAACTGGTGTCGGGGTTGCCCTCGGGATCAAGCACCGGGGCGCCCCCGGAATCAAACTTGCGAAGCGGAATTTCACCCAGGATGCGATGGCGTTCATTGGCGAAATTCCTGAACTTGTAGCCCTCATTCGGCCCGTAGCTGCGGTGGGTGTTGGGCTCCAGCCCCACAATTCTCACCGCCCAGATTTCGGAATCGTCATAAAGCCCGGCATCCGCGCCCTGGGCGCCCCAGTTACTGGAGGCACCGTTCTCTGAGGTGTTGAAGGGATCCAGGCCATCAAAATCAGCCTCGCCATCACCCGGAAAACTGTCGCGCTTGTAGAAGCTGCTGGTTCCCACCAGGCCGAAAGGGGTTCCCTCAGGTAATTCTGCGTGTTGAGACCCGTCATTCGGAAGCCATGGAATTTCATCGGGATTGTGCACGCCGTGAATGGCGGCGTAAGTCACAACAGCCCTTGGCCACGCCTCGTTATAAGCCGGGTCATTCCTGATCAGGACAAGGTCATCCGGGCTGTTGGCAATGTCTGCGTTGGGCATCACGTAAAGGCCCGCATCGTAATAAGGCATGGGTGTTGGCCGGTTCAGGTCATTGGCAGGCCCAGGCGTCCAAACCACCAGCAGGTCGTTGTTTGGTGCTGCCGATGGATGTGTGAACTTGCCTACCCGAACGCCATCATTGCCTTCTGGTGCCGCGTTATCGTTTCCATGGGTAAACGGTGTAATGCTGTACATGCCATAGGGTGTAAACGGCATTTGAAACGGGTACGAAAAGCCGCCACTGACCGTCTGGTCAATCGGGGGATTCAGACTTGGAAATGGGCTTCCGAATGCCGGCTCTCCGGCAGGAACCGTCACCGGGAACCGATAAAGGGCACCAAAGCCGTTGTTGTTGAGGTTGTAGTAATCAACCACCACCAGGTCGCCATTGGATAACTGTGTCATGAAGTGAAAGCCCTGAGGCTGCCGAAAGGCGCTGACCAGTGGCACCCAATTTCGTCCATCCGGGTAGATGGCCCAGATGCCCCAGAGGCGCCGATCCCGCAAACCCTGGCTTTCATAGCTGGAAAACATGATCCGGCCATCCTGCAGAACGGTTGGATGAAGAGCGCTGTTGATGCTCATGGGCGCGATGGGCTCGATATTGGCACCGTCCTCATCCATCACGTAAAGCTGCATAGTCGGGTTTGTGAATGTCTTTGGCGGCGTATAGCCATCGCGGTTACTGGTAAATGCGATCCGTCCGCCAGGCAGCGGCATCGGGCCGAGATTCAGAATCCCGTATCCCAGGCGATTGAAGCCCGAGGGTGGATTCAGGGGATTGGATTCATCCCAGTTGCCGGCACCCGTGTTGGGCGTGAATTCACCATGGGTGAGTTGCTCGATTTGACGAGACTGAAGATTGATTCGAAAAATATCAGCGCCCTGACGAGGCAGGTCACCACGCTGGGAATTCAAATCCGTCTGGTCGTGAAACAATGCGTAGTAAACCCACTGGGCATCAAACGACACGAAGGGGTCTGTCACCGAGCAGTCGGTGCAATCGATAAGAATTTCTTCACTGCCATCGGGATGTAGCAGCACAAGGTCCGCACCAGGATCAATTCGTCCCGGGTGAAATATTTCAGGCCATGTGGTGTTCTGGTTGTCGCCAAAACGTGGTTGTCGAACGTAAACAATATCGTAATCGACGGGCTGGCTGCCGGCTTTTAGCGGGATACAGAAAACCGTGCTGGTCAGCAAACCAGCAAACACGATTATCCGGAGGAATTGCACGATGGCTGACCTCCCTGTCATTACGGTCGCGATCCGTGCGACCAGTCATC
The DNA here is from genome assembly GCA_035267185.1 of Lysobacterales bacterium. GTDB lineage: Bacteria > Pseudomonadota > Gammaproteobacteria > Xanthomonadales > SZUA-36 > JAUIBE01. Next base: position 6,014 of record DATFLY010000098.1, read on the forward strand.
GTAAAAAAATATACCATAGCTGACCATGACTTTTCAGAAACCCCACCTGTGACAAAGCTGATCAGGAAACCTCGCCTGGCATTGGCGCTGCTGATTCTTGCCGCATTGGTGGCCACTGCTGTGTTCCTGCCGCTGGAGGAAATGGTGGCCGATTTGCAGGCCTGGGTAGACGCGAATCCGGATTGGTCGTTTCCGGTCGTAACCGGATGCCTGGTGGCAGGAATCCTGTTGCTGCTGCCGGCTGCTGTCATGATGATGATTGCGGGATTCCTGTTCGGCATCACCAAGGGCTTTATGGCTGTGTGGGTCGCCACGCTGTTCGCTTCGACAGCTGCTTTCCTGATTGGCAGGAAACTGGCGCGGCCCCTGATCAAGCGCCGACTGGCACGAAAACCCGAATACGAGGTGATCGACGAAGCCATTCGTCGCAAAGGGTTTTACGTGGTCCTGCTGACACGCCTGGTGCTGTTTTTACCGTTTCCCCTGCTCAACTACACACATGGCCTGACGGACGTGCGGCTGCGCGATTATCTGCTGGGTACTATGATTGGCATGGTGCCACCGATATTCCTGTTTGTTTACCTGGGAACGCTGGCATCAAACGTGGCTGATATCGTCAATGGACGTGTGGAACTTGAGGGAATGCAGCTGACACTGGTGATTGCAGCTGCAACGGCAGTGGTGGTCGTGGTGGCACTGATCGTCGTGGCTGCCAGACGCGCACTCAGGGCTGAAATCGCTAAGGCTGCCGAGGAACACTAGATCCCCGGGTTTGCCATTGCGGGCGCGGTATTCATCGTCCTTTTGAGGGCAAACGGACCTGCGTCACTCTGGGTTTTGAGAGGAGTAGAAAAATGAGAAAATATGGTGCCGAATTTATTGGAACATTCTGGTTGGTGCTGGGTGGTTGCGGCAGCGCAGTTCTGGCTGCAGCATTCCCTGATGTCGGAATTGGCCTGCTGGGGGTTTCACTGGCATTTGGTCTGACTGTTCTGACCATGGCATACGCCATCGGTCATATTTCCGGCTGCCACCTCAACCCGGCTGTGTCTTTCGGCCTTTGGGCCGGCGGGCGATTTCCGGCAAAGGACCTGGTGCCGTACATCATTGCCCAGGTGCTCGGTGGCCTGGCTGCCGGCGGCGTCCTTTACCTGATTGCAAGCGGCCAGGCTGGCTTTGATGTGTCAGCCGGATTTGCATCGAACGGTTATGGTGAGCACTCACCCGGCGGTTACAGCATGCAGGCAGCACTGATCACCGAGGTCGTGATGACCATGATGTTCATTTTCGTGATCATGGGTGCAACTGACAAGAGAGCACCGGCAGCCCTGGCGCCCGTCGCGATTGGTCTGTGCCTGACGCTGATCCACCTGATCAGTATTCCGGTCACCAACACATCGGTTAACCCTGCTCGCAGCACGGGCGTTGCCATTTACGTGGGCGACTGGGCTGTTTCCCAGCTCTGGATGTTCTGGGTAGCGCCCATTGTCGGCGCAATCATTGGCGCGGTGATCTATAAATTTGTAGCCGGCTCAGAGGAATAAAACGCTTCCGGAGGGTTTCTGAATTCAGGCGGCCTGCCGGGTTGGCAGGTCAAACGCAAACACGGTGCCCTTGTCGAGCGCACTCTCCACGGTAATGCGACTGCCGTGCAGATCCAGTATGCGCTTGACGATGGCAAGACCCAGGCCGCTCGAACCGCCTGAAGCGCTGGCTTCTGCGCGATAGAAACGATCGAAAATATGGTCGATGTCCTGGGGGTGGATGCCACAGCCGGTGTCAGCGACAGAAACCGCAACGCTGTCGGCGCGGGGATCCAGCCTGATGGTGATGTCGCCATCGCGCGGCGTGTACTTCAATGCATTGCGCAGCAAATTCTCCAGAACCCGCTGCATCAGGCCGATATCGGCCTGGACCGTGGCAGGTTCGCCGGGTGTTTCAACTTTGATCGTCACACCCTTGTCGGAAGCCTGCAGCTCAAATTCCTGGGCGACATCGTGTAAGAGCTCGGCCAGCGAGAACCGCTCAAGTTCAGGTTTGACCTGCGCAGATTCCAGCTTGGATAACTCAAAAAGGTCACCCACCAGTGTCGCGAGTCGCTGCGTATGCCTGCGGGTAATCTCCAGGTAACGCCTGCGTTCTTCAGGGTCGAGCGTATCGTTCTTGATCAGTAGCGTGTCGACATATCCATGCATTGAAGAAAGAGGTGTCCTCAGGTCATGAGAGACATTGCTGATCAGCTCGCGCCTGACCCGGTCCGTTTCCTTCAGGGTTTCAAATTGCTCTTTCAGCTTGCCCGCCATCGACACAAACGAACGACTTAGCTGGCCGATCTCATCGCTTCCCGGGTCAGGATGAATGATGGTCGTTTGTTCGAAACCGGATTGGGTAAATTCCTGCACATCACGGCTTAAGCGCCTGAGTCGCTGTGTCAGCATGGCAAAGACCAGCAGTCCAACCAGCGATGCCGCCAGCACAATCGCCAGGGTGGCGCCAAGACTGACTTTGCGTACGTAACTCCCCTGGATGCTGGTCGCCAGGTCGTCATAAATCTGACCACCCAGAACAGCGTACAGGTATCCCTGCAACTCATCGCCATCCATGACAGGCGAGGCAGAAAAAATCTTCAGTTGGTCAGGGTGGCGCGGATCAGGCCCTTTGAATGGCATCTCGACATTTCCGTCAACCCATTGCCTGACCGGGTTAAGATCCACATGGCTGAGTTTGACGCTCTCCTGGGGTACACCATGGGCCACGATCTGACCTTCACGATCAAGAAGATAAATTTCAACCGTGGGATTGACCACCATTGCTTGCCGGGCCAGGCGGGCGATGGCTTCCTGGTTGACCACACCACCTTCGATCAGTGTATGTTCGCCAGTCACGTACATGGCGATGGAACCGTTCAGCCGCTGGGTAAGTTCTTCGTAATAAAGACGCGAACTGAATTTTTCCAGAATATAAAACCCGCTGCCGATCAGGGCAATGATCACCAGCAGTGCTGTACTTAACCTCGCCAGAAGAGAGTTCATGCGGCTTGCATCTTGTAGCCCACACCCCAGACCGTCACGATGATCTCCGGATCTGCCGGATTGGGTTCGATCTTGGCGCGTAGTCGGTTGATGTGGGAGTTCACTGTGTGTTCATACCCTTCGTGGCCATAACCCCAGACATGATCCAGCAGTTGTGCCCTGCTGAATACGTGATTGGGGTTGCGCGCAAACTGGAGCATCAGGTCGAATTCCCGGGCGGTCAGGGTCACGGGTTCACCGCTCAATGAAACACTTCGACTTCCAGGGTCGATTTCCAGATCGCCAATTTGAATCGGACCGGCCAATCCCGGAATGGATTTTTCGAGCGATTCAATACGACGGAACAATGCTTTAACACGAGCCATCAATTCACTGACGCTGAACGGCTTGGTGACGTAATCGTCTGCACCGAGCTCCAGTCCCAGCACCCTGTCAAGTTCCGATGATTTTGAGGTCAGCATCAGGATGGGCAGGTAGCTTTTTTCGCGCCGCAGGCTGCGACAAATGGTGAGGCCGTCAGGACCCGGAAGCTTGATGTCCAGGATTGCGAGATCCCACTCACGAGCAAATGCCAGTCGCATTCCTTCATGCCCGTCTTCAGCAATGGTGACTTCAAAGTCGTGATCACGCAGGTGCAGTGCTATCAACTCTGCAATGTCTTTATCGTCCTCGACCACCAGGATACGACGAGCTTGTTCATTGATACTTGCGGTTCCGATTGTCTTCATCTCCCGGTCGCTTCCACTTTCAGGGTCAGCCTCAGGCCAGGATTGGCCTGTCAGGACTGCGAATGTAGACCAGAAATCTCACGTAATTATCACAAAACTACCCGGACTTGCTGTTTTTCGCAATAAGAAACAAAGGGTTAAGTTTTCTCAAAAGAAATCAAACTCGTGATAAGGACGTGAAATCAGGACAGCAGAATATGACTCAGTACCGGCCAGTCCGGATTGCTCGTAACCACCAAATGAGGAGTTGACTATGAATTTTGATCTTAAACGACCGGTAATGGCTTTGGCCGCACTGATGTTTGTGCTGGCAGCATTTTCAGCACAGGCACAGATTGCAGCGAAAAACTATGAAGTAACGATCACAAACATGACAGAAGCGCAGGCGTTTACACCCTTGATCCTTGCCACTCATGTCCCATCGGTCAGGATGTTCACCCCGGGACAGCCAGCCAGCGTTGAACTTGAAGAACTGGCCGAAGGCGGCGCTGTTGGCCCCATGGCTGACTTGCTCGCCACTTTACCCGACCAGGTGCTGGATGTTGTGACCACTGAAGGTTTGCTGATGCCCGGAGATACTGCAACAGTGCAAATTGGCGGCGATATCCTGCGCAACCGACTCAGCCTGGCGGCCATGCTGATTCCGACCAATGACAGCTTTGTCGGCCTCAATGCGATGGTCCTGCCCGGACGCAACAATTCAGCTTTGGCTCCGGCCTATGATTCCGGAACCGAGGAAAATGACGAGCTGTGTGCCAACATTCCCGGACCGGTCTGCGGTGGCGAAGGTTTTGGCCTCGACGATGGTGAAGGCTATGTCTATATCTCACAGGGCATGCAAGGTGTTGGCGACCTTGAAGCAGACACCTACGACTGGCGCAATCCGGTTGCCTATATCCAGATTCGCCGTATCCCTTCTCCGTAAGTTTTCCAAAAGCCAGCCCAGGCCAGCTTCTCCCTCCCTCACTCCACACATCTGGCCTGGGTTTGGCTTTGTACTGAGTTCGTTCGCATTTGACAGGGGATACAACCCCTCATCACCTGAGTCCGCGGCCCCCATTGAAACGGGGGCTTCCCTTACGAGTTGTCGCTTGGTGGACAAGCACATACAGGACGTCCATGTCCTGAATATGCTAATTCGGCTTCCCTGCCGAATTGTCCAGTCGCGCCTGCCTCGCTCGGCGCTGCCAAGGTGATGAGGGGTTGTATCCCCTGTCAAATTGCGCGGAAGGCTGATACTCCCCAAACTCAACGTCGAACGTTTTTAGTGGGCTAGAATGATAGGAATCTCGTCACTCGCATAAGAAGTCAAAGAGGAGGCCTTCCATGCACGCGACACTCGTATCACTGTGGTTGCCCATTCTGCTCTCAACCGTCGCCGTTTTTATCGTCAGCAGCCTGATCTGGACAGTGATTGGCTGGCACAACTCCGACTGGAAAAAACTGCCTGACGAGGAAAAGGCCCGGGAAGTTCTCAGGGGAACGCCCCACGGACAGTATTCGGTCCCTTATGCCCGGGACGGCAAAGCCAAGCAGGACCCGGAATGGCTCGAAAAAGTAAGGGAAGGTCCGGCCATGATGGTCACGGTCTGGGAAGGTGACCCTACCAAAATGGGCAAGCAGCTGGTCCAGTGGTTCATCTATATCCTTGTCATCACCACCCTGCTGGCGTTCGTTGCTTCCAAACTTGTTCACCTGGGTTCGAGTTACATGATCGTGTTTCACCATTTCCTGATCACCGGCACCCTGACCTATTCGGGTGCGCATGCGATGGGCGCCATCTGGTTTGGACACAGCTGGACCCGCACCCTCAAGGACATTGTCGATGGCATTATCTATGCAGCCGTCACGGCGGGCTTTTTTGGCTGGTTGTGGCCCTCGGTTCCAGTCAGTGGTTAACCATTCACAATGATTAACCCTGCCTTTCAATTTGCGCGTTGCCTTGCGTGCGGAACTGATTATCCCGTGGATCAGCCTATGAACCTGTGCCCGGCAGATGGACGGCCGGTGCAGATGGTGCTGGACACCAACCAGGTTCATTCCAGCCACCCGGATGGCGACTGGTACAAACCATCAATCAACAGCATGTGGCGTTTTGGTGCACTCCTTCCCCTGACTCCTGCAGACAACGAAATTGTTTCCCTTGGAGAAGGGCATACGCCGCTACTTGATTACGATGACCACCCGCTCGCAAAGCAGGCGGGATTCAGTCTGCGAATCAAGGAAGAAGGCAAGGCTCAGCCAGGCTTTGGAGCCAACCCCACCCAGAGTTTCAAAGACCGGGGCATGGTCATGACAGTCAACATGGCAAAAACCCTGGGCCTGAAAAAGCTTGCCGTTCCGACCCAGGGAAATGCAGGTGATTCACTCGCGGTGTATGCACAGGCAGCGGGGCTGGATGCAGTGATCGCCATGCCCGAGGACACCCCTCTGCCCATCAAGGGCGGCGTTGCAGCCCTCGCAATCGAAAACCCCGGGATTCACATCGAAACCGTTGAAGGCACAATCCGGGAGGCCAACGAGTTACTGGAACGCGACTGGATTCCAAAAGGCTGGTTCAGCGTTGCAACTTTCCGCGAGCCTGGCTGGCGTATTGAAGGCAAGAAAACCCTCGGACTGGAGCTGGCCGAACCTGATGAACCAGGCGGAGCGTGGTCACTACCTGATGTCATCATCTATCCCACCGGCGGCGGCACCGGTGTGCTGGGAATGTGGAAGGCATTTGATGAGCTCGAAGCCCTTGGCGTGATCGACTCCAGGCGCCCCCGTATCGTCTGTGTCCAGTCAGCCGCCACCACACCCCTGGTCGATGCTTATGATCATTCGAGGCCAGATACCGAGTCGTGCGAAGCAGGAAAAACGCTGGCATTTGGCCTCAACGTGCCTGGCGGGGTAGGCCATTTTCGTCTGCTCGAAATCATTGCCCAGAGCGATGGTGTTGCGCTGGCAATCGAGGAAGAAGACATTGAAACCACGCTTTCCCGCATCTGGAAAGAGAAGCACTGGTGGATCTGTCCGGAAGGTGCTGCGTGCCTGGCCGCTTTGCCCAGGCTGGTCGAGGATGGCGTGATTAAACCGGGCGACCAGGTGGTTTCGTTCAATACAGGCTCTCTGGAAAAGTATCTGCCGGACCTTCGTCATCTCCTGAAATGATTAGTTTTGGCCGGGACCACAGCTGAGACCGAAAGCGCGTCGCGGCCAAAGTGTTTCACCTGGTGGATCCCGGCTCGGGGGCCGGGATGACGTATTGAAGCGTGATCCCGAAAAGTGACGTACCTGCCACCCTGAAAATCCAAGTTCCCGTCATCCCGGAAAGCCGAGCGCCGGTGGAATCGAGGTTACGGATTGGCCAAAGGCCAAGAAGTGGCCGAGGGCAGGCGAAAGTGAGGTTACGATTTTGGCGAAGCCAAAGAAGTGGCCGAATGAAGCCGCTGCCCGTGGAACCGCAGGGCAGGTAGCGCAGACAGTGCGATTTTTGCCAAGCAAAAGAAGCGCTGGCTAAGTGCCGCAGCCCGTGCGTAGGCTTGTCCGAATCGTCCTGCGATTAACGTCATCCCGGAAGCGCGAGTAGCGCTGTCCGGGACCCGCGTCGCGGCCAAAGTGTTTCACCTGGTGGATCCCGGCTCGGGGGCCGGGATGACGTATTGAAGCGTGA
>DATFLY010000099.1:0-25994 GCA_035267185.1 Lysobacterales bacterium
TAACAACCAGGCTTACCTTGTTTTTGCAAACGACGAGCTGGAGCAACGTGCTGGAAAAGGAGAGGCCTCAAATATCACCCGTCTGAACAGCGAAGCCGGCGATCTGAAACTGGATGAAGGGAAGTATGACGCAGCGCTGGCCATTTTGACCTGGCACGACTTTTACTATGTTGATCCTGACATTGGATGGGGAAAAATTGACTCAGGGTTCATGGTTGAGACTCTTTGTCATGCGCTGAAGCCCGGCGCAGTGCTGGGAATCGTTGATCACGTCGCCGAACCCGGTGGCGATGTATGGGAGACAGCACAGACTCTGCATCGCATTGATCCGGAAAGGATCAAATCCGACCTGAAGGGAAGCTGTTTCGAGTTCGAAGCAGAAGCAGATTTTCTTCGCAACCCGAATGACGATTACAGCATCAATATGTACAACGAGAAGGTACGCGGTAAAACTGACCGGGTGGTTTACCGGTATCGCCGCAAGTAACCCGAATTACTATCGTTTGGGAATGTAGAGATCCGTCACTGTCCCTTCGAATACTTCCGCTGCTAATCCCACGGTTTCTGAAAGTGTCGGGTGCGGATGAATGGTCAGGCCAATGTCTGAAACCTCGCAACCCATTTCTATGGCCAGGGCACATTCAGAAATCAGGTCACCCGCATGCGGACCAACAATTCCGGCGCCGATGATTCGATCGGTTGCCTTGTCAAAGATCAGCTTGGAAAAACCCTCAGGCCGATCGATGCCCAACGCACGGCCACTGGCCGCCCAGGGAAACTTGCCAACCCCGTAGTCATGGCCCGCCTTTTTGGCTTCGGTCTCGGTCACGCCAACCCAGGCGACCTCGGGATCGGTATAAGCGACCGAGGGAATCACGCGTGCATCAAACGCGCTTTTTTCTCCGGCACAAACCTCTGCAGCCACTTTGCCTTCATGGGTGGCCTTGTGGGCAAGCATGGGCTGGCCGACAACGTCACCGATTGCAAAAATGTGCGAAACATTGGTGCGCATCTGGGTATCCACATCGATGAAACCCCGATCTGAAACGGCAAGCCCTGCCTTATCGGCTGAGATTTTCAGTCCGTTTGGTGAACGACCCACGGCCACCAGCACGCGATCGTAAGTCTCGCTCTCCGGCGCTTTTGCACCTTCGAAATGAGCCACGAGACCAGCGTCTGTTGCCTCCACACCAGTGACTTTCGTTTCGAGATAAATGGCCTTGTACATCCCATTGATTCGCTTCTGCAATGGCCGAACCAGGTCAGGATCTGCACCTGTCATCAACTGCGGGAGAAGTTCAACAACTGTCACTTCGCTACCAAGCGCACTATATACGCAAGCCATCTCAAGGCCGATGATGCCTCCGCCAATCACCAGAAGGCGACCAGGGATATCCTCGAGTTCGAGCGCGCTGGTCGAATCAAGAACCCGCGGGTCATCGTGTGGAATAAAAGGAAGCTCAACCGATTGGGACCCCACGGCAACGATGATATTTGCAAATGTAATCTGGCGCTCACCGTCGGGCGTCTCAACTGCAAGTTCGTGCGACCCGCTTAACTGGCCCACACCATGAACGACCTCCACTTTGCGCTTTTTGGCCATTCCGGCAAGACCGCCGGTGAGCTTTCCGACCACACCATCCTTGTAATCCCGCAAAGTATCGAGATCGATTTCAGGCTCGCCAAAACGCACACCGTGTTGAGCCATGGCAGCCGCTTCATCAATGATCTGGGCCGTATGCAGAAGGGCTTTTGAAGGAATACAACCTACATTCAGACAAACGCCACCCAGCGATGAATAGCGTTCCACGATGGCTGTTTTCAATCCCAGGTCTGCAGCACGAAACGCAGCCGTGTAACCTCCCGGTCCGGACCCCAGGACAACCACATCAAAATCGTAATCGTGCTCTTCTTCCACCTGAGCAGAATCCTGCGGTTCAGATTGCGACGATGCGGCCGATTCGGAGTTGTCTTTCTTCTCGGTTGAAGGTGCCGCTTCCTCTTTTCCTGGTTCTTTCTCTGGCTCTGCAGGCGCTGACTCTGCAGCCGTCAGCGTGAGAATAAGGTCACCCTCGCTGACCTCATCATCCAATGAAACATTCATCGAATCGATGACGCCATCGGCCGGTGAAGGCACCTCCATGGTGGCCTTGTCGCTCTCCAGGGTAATCAGCGATTGTTCCTTCTCGACCGAATCGCCAGCCTTCACCAGCACTTCGATGACCGGGACCTTGTCAAAATCACCAATATCAGGAACCCGTACTTCTATGGAATCACTCATATGATTTCAGTCACCATCTAGAGAGTCAGCCTGCGAAGGTCTTCCAGCCGACTGGCAAGATAACGGGTGAATCGGGCCGCAGAAGCGCCATCAATAACCCGATGGTCGTAGCTCAGCGACAGGGGCAGTACGAGACGCGGTTTGAACGACTCGCCATCCCAGACCGGGCTCATCTTGTGCCGCGATACACCAAGAATGGCGACCTCGGGCATATTGATGATGGGCGTGAACCCGGTTCCTCCAATTCCGCCAAGGCTGGAAATTGAGAAACAACCGCCAGACATGTCCGTCGGGGTAAGTTTACCGTCCCGGGCCTTCGTGCTGACATCAGCAAGTTCCTTGCCCAGTTCCATGATTCCCTTGGTCTCACAGTTGCGAAGCACTGGCACAACCAGACCATCCGGGGTATCCACTGCGATTCCGATATTGAAGTATTTCTTGCGGATCAGATGTTCGCCTGACGGATCGAGGGAAGCATTGAAGTCCGGAAATTTTTTCAGCGCTGCAACGCTCGCCTTGATCAGGAACACCAACGGTGTCAATTTGAAGCCCTGGGCTTCTGCCTCAGGAGCACTGGATTTCCGGAAAGCCTCCATGTCCGTAATGTCAGCTTCATCGTTTTGTGTCACATGCGGAATACTGACCCAGTTGCGATGCAGGAACGGGCCGGACAATTTCTGGATTCGGGTCAGTTCTACCTTTTCGGTTTCCCCGTATTTGCTGAAATCAACTTTTGGGGCCGCCGGAAGATCAAATGGCATGCCTTCGCCCGCTGACGGGCTGCTGGCGGATTGTCCACTCAATGCGGTTTTTACGAAGCCGGTGACGTCTTCCCGAACAATTCTGCCACCGCTGGCTGTGCCTTTGACCTGCAGGAGGTCCACACCCAGTTCGCGTGCGAAACGCCGAATGGCCGGGCTGGCATAAGGCACCCGGGATGGGTCAACGGCAGGCAGGCCACTGGCAGGTGGTTCAGGTCGCTTTGAAGGTGCTGGTACGGGACCGGTTTTGAGTGGCCGGGACTCCGGTTCCCCGGTCGTTTCGTTGTCGTCGGAATCATCCGATCTTTTGTCCTGGTCCTGGTCCTGGTCCTGGTCCGGCTCTTTTTGAGATTCCTCTGGTTCGGAGCGGGGTTCTTCCTCGTCTTCCGAGGCCGGTTCAGAAGCCTCAATCACTGCGACCACATCCCCTTCTGAAACGGTGTCGTCCAGGGATACTTTCAATTCGATAACTCGTCCTGCTGCAGGCGATGGCACTTCCATTGTCGCCTTGTCGCTCTCGAGCGTGATCAGCGACTGCTCTTCGCTGACCTCGTCGCCTTCTGACACCAGTACTTCGATGACGGGAACGTCTTCGAAGTCGCCAATGTCCGGCACTTTGATTTCAATGGTGTTGCTCATAATTTAGACGTGCGCCGGATTTGGTTTGTCGGGATCGATGCCAAGTTTGCTGCGTGCTTCAAGCAAATCAGACTGTTCGATTTCACCCTGTTCATACAAGGCATAAAGCGCGGAATACGCCACCTGGAATCGATCAACTTCAAAGAAGCGGCGCAATTTTTCACGCGTGTCTGAGCGGCCAAAACCATCAGTACCCAGAACGATGTAATCCGCCTGCGGCAGGAAACCCCGAATCTGGTCAGCAAAGGCACGAACATAATCGGTTGCTGCAATGACGGGCCCTGAGTGGCCTTCCATGCATTCAGCCACCCAGGATTTCCTGGCTGTCTTGTCAGGATTGAGGCGATTCCAGCGCGCACAATCGAGAGCATCACGCTTCAACTCCGTGAAGCTGGTCGCACTCCAGATGTCTGACTTCACGCCATAGTCCTTCTCAAGCATTTCGGCTGCTGCAACGACCTCCCTGAGAATCGTTCCTGAACCCATCAACTGGACACAGGGATCTTTGTCCGATGCTCCATCAGTACCTTTTTGCAAAAGGTAAAGACCTTTTCTGATGCCCTCATCCGCTCCTTCGGGCATTTCAGGGTGGCTGTAATTCTCGTTCATCACCGTGATGTAGTAATAAACGTCTTCCTGCTCCTGGACCATTCGCCGCAATCCATCCTGAACCAGAACGGCTACTTCATAGGCGAATGTCGGATCATAGGACACACAATTGGGCACCATGGCCGACATCATGTGACTGTTGCCATCTTCATGCTGCAGGCCTTCGCCATTCAGTGTCGTTCGTCCGGCGGTGCCACCAATCAGGAATCCTCGCGCCCGAAGGTCACCCGCTGCCCAGCACAGGTCGCCGATTCGCTGGAAACCGAACATGGAATAAAAAATGTAGAAAGGAATCATCTGCTCACCGCTGACCGCATAACTGGACGCAGCAGCAATCCAGGACGACATGGCACCTGCTTCAGTGATGCCCTCCTGCAGGATCTGGCCTTTCTGGTCTTCCTTGTAAAACATCAGCTGGTCGGAGTCGACTGGTGTGTAGAGCTGGCCGACCGATGAATAAATTCCAAGCTGCCTGAACATGCCTTCCATGCCAAACGTGCGAGCTTCATCAGCAACGATTGGAACCAGCCTGGGACCCAGGGTCTTGTCCCTGAGAATGATTGCCAGGGTGCGAACAAAGGCCATGGTCGTGCTGATTTCCCGCTCTCCCGTGGACTTGAACAGTGTTTCGAATGCTTCAAGCCCTGGGGTCTGCATGGCTTCAATTTCATGACGACGCTGCGGCAGCGGACCACCCAGCTCTGCACGGCGTTCGCGCAGGTACTGCACCTCTTCGCTGTCTTCACCAGGATGGTAGTAGGGTATTTCTTCCAGGTCTTCATCCGGGATGGGCACATTGAAACGGTCCCGGAATTGTCGGACGGACTGGATATCCATTTTCTTTTGTTGATGGGTAATGTTCTGCGCCTCGCCAGCTTCACCCATGCCGTAACCCTTCACGGTCTTGGCCAGGATCACCGTTGGCTGACCCTCGTGTCCCGTGGCCGCGTGATAAGCCGCGTAAACCTTGTGGGGGTCGTGTCCGCCCCGGTTGAGCCTCCAGATGTCCGTGTCAGACATGTTTGCCACCATCTCCAGCAGCTCAGGGTATTTGCCAAAGAAGTGCTCACGCGTGTACGCACCACCCTTGGCTTTGTAATTCTGGTATTCCCCATCGACTGCCTCTTCCATCCGCTGCCGCAGCAGGCCGTCCTTATCACGCGCCAGCAAAGGATCCCAATATGAGCCCCACAAAACCTTGATGACATTCCAGCCGGAACCGCGGAATACACCTTCCAGTTCCTGGATGATCTTGCCGTTGCCCCGAACCGGTCCATCCAGCCGCTGGAGGTTGCAGTTGACAACGAAAATCAGGTTGTCCAGCTTCTCGCGGCCGGCGAGTGAAATGGCGCCCAATGACTCGGGCTCATCAGATTCACCATCGCCAATGAAACACCAGACCTTGCGGTCAGAGGTATCCGCTATTCCACGATTGTGGAGATACTTGAGAAAACGCGCCTGGTAAATCGCCATGATGGGGCCCAGGCCCATGGAAACGGTAGGAAACTGCCAAAAATTGGGCATCAGCCACGGATGCGGGTAGGAACTCAGACCACCCGGCTCTGACTCTTCCCTGAACCGATCCATCTGGCTGGCATCGGTACGACCTTCCAGGAACGCCCGCGCATAGATTCCGGGTGAAGAGTGGCCCTGGATATAAATCAGATCGCCGCCGCCAGGATGATCAGGACCTCGAAAGAAATGATTAAAACCGATATCGTAAAGTGTCGCTGCGGACGCGAAACTGGCAATATGGCCACCCAGTTCCCCACCGCGTTTTCCAGCGCGCAGAACCATGGCCATGGCATTCCATCGAATGATTGACTTGATGCGCCGCTCAATTGCATTGTTACCGGGTGAGTGCTCCTGCATATGCGGGGGTATGGTGTTGATGTACGCAGTTGTGGCGTCATAGGGAAGATGGCCACCGGAGCGACGCGTGTAGTCCACCAGCTTTTCAATCAGGTAATGTGCGCGGCCAGGGCCCTGGTGTTCAATGACCGCCTGGAGTGACTCGAGCCATTCATTGGTTTCCAGCGGATCGTTGTCGGTGGTTGGAACATCATCCACCCTGGTGACCTTCTTGTTGTCACTACTCATCCGGTTTCTCCATTGACAACTTCTTCCATTTTCTCAGATTGCTGCTGACGTTCATAAAGCTGTGCATCCACGACTGCCAATGCTGTCATGTTTACGATACGACGGACACTGGCTGAGGGCGTCAGCACATGAGCAGGCCTGCCGGCACCCATCAGAATGGGACCAACCGTAACGCCCTGGGAAATCACCCGGGCCAGATTAAACGCGATATGGGCAGAATCCAGATCAGGCATGATCAGGAGATTGGCCCGCCCACGCAGTCTCGAATTTGGAAACATGTGATTTCGATACGAATCAGACAAGGCCATATCAGCCGCCATCTCGCCATCAACCTCAAGCTCCGGAACCTGCTCATGGAGCAATGCCAGGGCTGCCTTCATCTTTTGGGCACTCTCGTCCACATGACTTCCAAACGAAGAATGAGACAGTAGCGCCACACGAGGCCTGATTCCGAAGACTCTCACGGTATTGGCCGCCATGACCGTGATCTCAGCAATTTCTTCTGCAGTCGGGTTGGGGTTGACATGAGTGTCGGCTATAAAAAACGTGCCATCGTCAGTGTTGAGTACACCAAGAGAACCGACCACGGTTCCGCCCTTTTGCAACCCCAGGACATCGATAATATTGTCAAGCTTCTTGCGATAACGGCCGACCAGCCCGGTTATCAGCGCATCAGCTTCATTGCGGTGCACCATCAGGGAGGCAATGACACTTGTTCTGGTACGAACAATAGCCTTGGCACCATCAGGGGAAACTCCTCGCCGCTCCATGATGGCATGGTAAGTTGTCCAGTAATCCCAGAAGCGGGGATCTGACTCGGGATTCACCAGTTCGAAGTCCTTTCCCGCAACCAGCCTGAGGCTGGCTTTTTCGATGCGTTTTTCAACGACCTGGGGCCTGCCGATCAGGATCGGCCGGGCCAGACCTTCATCCACAACGGCCTGCACGGCACGCAACACGACTTCTTCCTCGCCCTCAGCGAAAACCACTCGCCTGGGGTCTTTTCTGGCAGCATCAAACACCGGCTTCATCAACAGACCCGTTTTGTAGAAAAACTGCTGAAGTGATTCGGTGTAGGCGTCCATGTCCTTTATCGGACGCGTGGCCACTCCACTGTCCATGGCAGCCTGTGCAACAGCAGGTGCCAGCTGAACAAGCAGGCGCGGATCGAAGGGCTTGGGAATGATGTAGTCCGGGCCAAACTGCAAATCATCATCGCCCATCGCGCCAGCCTCGTGCACTTCGATGCGGGTGAGTTCCGCCAGGGCATGTACGCAGGCCATTTTCATCTCATCATTGATCACCGACGCACCAACGTCCAAAGCCCCGCGAAAGATATAAGGAAAACAAAGCACGTTATTGACCTGGTTGGGATAGTCAGAACGACCGGTCGCAATAATGGCATCCGATCGTGCCTTTCTTGCGTCTTCAGGGCGAATTTCCGGTTCCGGATTCGCAAGCGCGAGGATAATCGGCTGATCTGCCATGCTGGCAACCATTTCCGGGCTCAGAACACCCGCAGCCGATACACCCAGGAAAATATCGGCGCCTTCCATGACAGCTGCGAGCGTGCGATGACTGGTATCGGAAGCATAGCCTGCTTTTCGGTCATCCATATCCTCGTCACGACCCTGGTAAATCACGCCGGCCCGATCGGTGACAATGATGTTTTCCTTGTTCAGGCCGAGAATGACCAGCAGGTCCAGGCAGGCTATTCCAGCCGCACCTGCACCGGAGGCGACCAGCTTTACCGAGTCAATTGATTTGCCGACGATGTGCAGGGCATTAATGACCGCAGCAGCGGTGATAATCGCAGTGCCGTGTTGGTCGTCGTGAAAAACAGGGATGTTCAGACGGTCTTTCAATGCCTGCTCAACGATGAAGCATTCAGGCGCCTTGATGTCTTCCAGGTTAATGCCGCCGAACGTTGGTTCAAGCGACGCAATGATTTCAATCAGGCGATCGGGGTCACGTTCCTCGATTTCGATATCGAAGACATCAATATCGGCAAACTTTTTGAACAGCACGCCCTTGCCTTCCATTACCGGCTTGGCAGCCAGCGGTCCAATGTCGCCAAGACCCAGCACCGCTGTGCCATTGGAAATTACAGCTACCAGGTTGCCGCGCGCCGTCACCTCGCTGGCAGTGGCCGGATCCTCGTGAATCAACTCGCTGGCGGCTGCAACGCCTGGCGAATACGCCAATGCAAGGTCCTGCTGAGTCGTCAGGGCCTTGGTCGGCGTAATCTTTATTTTGCCGGGCGTCGGATACCTGTGATAGTGGAGTGCGCTCTCTTTAAGATCCCGGGCCATTCATTTTCCAAGTTGCAGGCTTATGCCGCCCGTTCCATCGTTTGATCATACTGCCCCATGGTAGCAAGTCCATTCATCCGCGCCCTGTGCGCCAGAAGCGCCTGAGCGCTGGCAACATTTTCAGCAGGATTGGCTCCCCAATTGCTCAATGCCGCCGCCTGCAATGCACGACCGTATGAGAAACTCAGGGGCCAGGGTAAGCCACCAATCCTGTTCATGGCATCAAGGTGCGCTGTCGCCTCTGTATCCGACTGACCACCGGACAGGAAAACAACCCCGGCCAGTGCTGCAGGAACAGAATTAAGCAGGCACGAAATCGTGGCCTCGGCGACTTCCTGCACACCAGCGCGATCAGTTGCCTCAGAACCAGATATCACCATGCTGGCTTTCAGGATGGTCCCTTCAAGCAACACATTTTGATCATAGAGTTGATTAAACAGGGAACGCAGTGTCGCTTCGGTCACTTCATAGCAGGTGGCCAGGCTGTGATCGCCGTCCATCAGAACTTCTGGTTCAACCATCGGAACAATACCGGCTTCCTGGCACAGGGCTGCATAGCGTGCCAGCGCGTGCGAATTGGATTCAACGCAAGCGGAGGTCGGAATACTGTCGCCAATGGTGATGACGGCCCGCCACTTGGCAAACCTGGCCCCCAGACCGGAATACTCCTCAAGCCGTGCACGAAGACCATCAAGACCCTCGGTGACTTTTTCGCCAGGATGCCCCGCCATATCATGTGCACCAGCGTCAACTTTTATACCGGGCATGACACCTGAAGCTGACATCACCTCGGTGAAAGGCGTTCCGTCGAGCGCCGACTGACGAATGGTTTCGTCGTATAAAATGGCACCGCTGATGTGTTCACCCAGACCCTGCGTGGTCAGCAGCATGTCCCGATAGGCTCTGCGGTTGCTCTCGTTTGACTCGACATTAACGCTGTTAAGACGTTTCTTGATGGTTCCGGTGCTTTCATCGATGGCAAGAATCCCCTTGCCTTCAGCGACCATGGCCTGTGCGACTTCGACCAGTTGCTTGCTGCTCATATTGACTCCATTGGAAAATTTGGCAGGCAAACTGCCATTTTAGATAATTTGTGGCATGTAACGCCACCTGATCTGGATTACCCGCCTGTCCTCAGCCGGGATTTAATGCATATCGAGTTCGGCCTGGTGCTCAGCGCGACCTTCCGGACCTATCCTGATTAGCCTCATGGTGTTGGTTCCGCCCTGATCGCCCTGGCGCTCGCCCATGGTCAGAATGATCCGGTCACCGACAGTGATGGCATCATGATCCCACAATAATTTAAGCGCTTCGGTAACGACCACGTTCATGGAATCCCCCTGGGGAACATGGGCCACAGGAATGACATTTCGGTACAAGGCCATTTTTCGGCGTGTACTCGCACATGGCGAAAGCGCGAAAATGGGTACCGGCGATTGCACTCGCGACAACCAGAGCGCCGTTGAACCGGATTCAGTAAAGGCAACAATTGCCTGGACTGATACGTTCGTTGAAAGGAAAGTTGCCGCCATCGCAATCGCCTGGTCGATTCGTTGAAAGCGCACATTGAGTTGCTTGATGTCGTCGTTTTCTTCACTGTGGCGCTCCGCACCCAGGCAAACCCTGTCAACGGCCTCAACCACCGTGGTCGGGTGCTTGCCCACAGCAGTCTCTTCAGAGAGCATCACTGCGTCCGTGCCGTCAATCACGGCATTCGCCACATCAAGAACCTCGGCACGAGTGGGTATGGGGCTGTCGACCATCGACAACATCATTTGCGTGGCAGTGATGACATTACGATTGTATTCAACAGCCGTGTTGATGATTCGCTTTTGAATGCCCGGCAGGGCGGCATCACCGATCTCTACGCCAAGGTCACCACGAGCCACCAGGATGGCATCAGCCGTTTCACAAATTTCTTCGAGGGAGACTATGGCCTCGCTTCGTTCAATCTTTGCGATCACCCCGGCGTTGCTGCCTGCCTGACGAAGCAGCTTGCGGGCTTTGCGGATATCATCACCATTGGTGACAAACGAAACAGCAACATAGTCCGCCTCGAGCCTGGCAGCGATCGGGATGTCATCAATATCCTTTTCAGTAATACCGGATACCGACAACCCGCCACCCCGAATATTGAGGCCTTTCCGGTTGCGCAGAACACCTCCCGTCTCAACCACACAATGTATTAGTTTGCCTTCGATTCCGCTGACCCTCATCGCGATCAGGCCATCATCCAGCAGCAAAAGAACCCCAGGACTAACATCTTCAGCAAGTGACGGGTAGTTCACACCAACCCGGTTTTCGTCACCCGGCGTTTCGGTATCTGACGTATCAAGCGTAAAGGTGTCACCTTTATGCAGGGCGATGCTGCCGTTCCTGAAATGCTCGATCCTGATTTTCGGCCCGGCCAGATCAGCCAGGATAGCGACCTCCCTGCCCAGCTCAGCAGATACTTCACGCACAGCCTGAGCATGTCTGACCCAGCTATCCGGATCTCCATGTGAAAAATTCAGTCGCAGCACATTGGCGCCCGCGGCAATCATGTCCTTCAGAACGCTGCGGTCCTCCAGGGCCGGGCCCAGGGTGGCAATAATCTTGGTTCTGCGCCTGATTCCGCGCTTTTTATTTGTTTGATTCATGTTTGATTTTTCCGCTGATCAGGCTCGTGATCAGGCTCGTGATCAATTTGGGGCTGGGATCAGTGTGAAACAGCCGAGTCTCTAAGGGCAACCACGGCAGGCAATTCCTTGCCCTCCACCAGTTCCAGGAACGCGCCACCGCCAGTCGAAATGTAGTCGATGTCTTCACCAACTCCGAATTTTTCTATCGCTGCCAGCGTATCGCCGCCGCCGGCGATGCTGAATCCTCCTGAACGGGCAATCGCCTCGGTCACTGAACGGGTTCCGGATGAGAACGCATCAAATTCGAACACGCCGACCGGCCCATTCCAGATTATGGTTCCAGCCCCGGCGATCATGCTGGAGTAGCTCGCTGCAGTCAATGGACCAATGTCCAGGATCATTTCGTCCGGCTGGACTTCAGCGATTCCGCGCACAACCGGGTGCGCTGAAGCTGAAAACTCACTGGCAACCACAACATCGGCGGGAATGGGAATGGAGCCGCCGCGCTCGTGTGCTTTGCGAATCAACCGTTGTGCTTCGCCCACAAGGTCTGCCTCGATCAGCGAGGTGCCGACTTCGTGGCCGGCAGCTGCGATGAAGTTGTTGGCAATTCCTCCGCCAACAATCAGCTCGTCCACTTTGTCCAAAAGGCTGTCAAGCACAGTCAGCTTGGTGGAAACCTTGGCCCCGCCGACAATGGCCAGCATCGGACGGTCCGGCTTTTCCATGGCCTTGGTAAGAACCTCAAGTTCCCTGTCCAGCAGTGGCCCTGCGCAAGCGACTGGCGCAAAGCGTACGACACCCTCGGTTGAGGCCTGCGCCCGATGTGCGGTGCCGAAAGCATCCATGACAAACACGTCACACAATGCTGCCATTTTTCGAGCCAATGCTTCGTCATTGGCTTTTTCGCCCTTGTTGAACCTGACGTTTTCACAAAGCACGACTTCACCGGGTGACAGTGAAACGCCTTCAAGCCAGTCTCGCTCAAGTCGAACTTCACGCGCCAGCAGCTCCTGCAAACGATCTGCCACCGGACGCAGTGAAGACGACTCATCGAACTGGCCCTCGGTCGGCCGGCCAAGATGAGACAGCAGAATCACTGCTGCCCCCTTTTCCAGCGCAAGCCGAATTCCTGGCAGCGCCTGTTGAATCCGGGTATCGGATGTGACCCTTCCCTGTTCAATCGGGACATTCAGATCAAGACGCATCATCACCCGCCGGCCGGCGACATCAACATTTTCAAGTCGCAGATAATTCATCTTCTCAGGCATTCATGAGTGCAATGCTGGTATCCAGCATTCTGTTACTGAATCCCCACTCATTGTCGTACCAGCTCAATACTTTAACCAGGCGACCTTCCATGACACGGGTCAGCCCAGCATCGAATATTGAAGAGTGCGGGTCGTGGTTAAAGTCAACAGACACCAGCGGCTTGGAGTTATACCCCATCACGCCTGCCAGTGGACCTTCAGATGCTGCCTTGACCAGTCCGTTGATTTCTTCAACCGTGGTGTCACGGCCAGCAACAAAACAAAGGTCAACCACCGATACATTGATGGTTGGCACTCGCATGGAGAAGCCATCAAGCTTGCCGTTCAACTCGGGCAGAACCAGTCCTACCGCCGCAGCTGCTCCGGTTTTTGTCGGTATCTGGCTCATGGTTGCTGAGCGCGCCCGCCTGAGGTCCGAATGAAAGACATCAGTGAGCACCTGGTCGTTGGTGTATGCGTGAATGGTCGTCATCAGACCACTTTCGATACCCACACCATCGTTGAGGATTTTTGCCAGTGGCGCCAGGCAGTTGGTGGTACACGAAGCGTTGGATATCACCTCGTCGTCAGAGCTCAGGGAGTCATGATTAACGCCATATACGATGGTGTTATCCACATCCTGGCCCGGGGCTGAAATGATCACCTTGCTCGCTCCGGCGGCAATGTGCTGGCCAGCTGCTTCCTTGCTTCGGAACAGGCCGGTGCATTCGAAAACCACGTCCACGCCCAGCTCCGCCCAGGGGAGTTTTGAAGGGTCGCGTTCAGCGAATACCTTGACGCGATCGCCATTGACCACCAGGTCTCCACCGTCAACCGCTACCGTGCCCGGGAATTTCCCGTGCGCAGTGTCGTATTGTGTCAGGTGGGCGTTGGTATCCGCATCGCCAAGGTCATTGATAGCGACAATATCAAATTCATCGCTTCGTCCCGTCTCGAAAACGGCCCGCATGATACATCTGCCGATACGGCCATAGCCGTTAATTGCAACCTTTATTGCCATTGTCAAACTCCAGAATTTTGTCTCAACTGATTAAATCCATTGCGGCCTGCCTGACGTTTTCAGCAGTCAGACCATATTTTTCAAACATTACGTTTCCGGGTGCAGAAGCCCCGAAACCATCAACGCCAATAATAAGTCCGGCGTTGCCTACAAATGATCTCCAGTACATCGATATTCCTGCCTCAACAGCCACACGTGCAGTGACTTCAGGAGGCAATACCGCGTCGCGGTATTCCTGGTCCTGCTGCAGGAACAGGTCTGGATTCGGCATGGAAATGACGCACGCGCCGATTCCGGCCTCATCAAGACTGGCCGCAGCTTCTACAGCCAACCCTACCTCTGAACCGGTAGCCATGATTATGACCTGGGTCATGCCGGTGGCTTCCCGAAGAACGTACCCGCCCCGGCTGATCTGCCCGACCTGGTCCTGGCTGCGCGCCTGGTGTGGCAGGGTCTGGCGTGTAAATACCAGCGCGGTGGGCGCATTGTGATTCTCAATTGCGTGCTTCCATGCCACTGCTGATTCGACAGAATCACAGGGCCGCCAGACTTCAAGCCCGGGAATCAGCCGCAGGCTGCTGACATGCTCCACTGGCTGATGAGTCGGGCCGTCTTCGCCCAGGCCGATTGAATCGTGAGTATAAATGTGTATGTTTTGTATGCCCATTAACGCCGACATCCGAACCGCATTTCGAGCGTAATCCGAAAAAACCAGGAAGGTGGCACTGTATGGGATAAAACCACCATGCAACCGCATTCCGTTGCAAATTGCTGTCATGCCAAATTCGCGTACACCAAAGTAGATGTAGTTTCCGCGGTCACTGTTTTCAGTGATATCGACACTGCCACTCCAGAACGTGTTGTTCGAGCCGGTGAGGTCAGCCGAACCACCAACCAGTTCTGGCAGACTTGGTCCGAACGCCTCAAGCGCCAGCTCGGAGGACTTGCGAGTAGCAACGTTACCACCACTTTGTTGCAATTCTGCAATGGCTTCACGGGTGTCGCGCTCCCAGTGTTCGGGCAACTCACTGTTCATGCGTCGCGCCAATTCCTGCGCCAGTTGCGGGTGTGATTCCCGGTAGGCATTGAAGCGTGATTGCCATTCAGCCTCTGCGGCGCTGCCCTTTGCTGATGCATTCCAGCTTTCGGCAATTTCACCTGGAATATCAAAAGGCGGGTGTGGCCAGTTCAGCTCCTTACGCGCAAGTGCAACCTCGTCATCCCCAAGGGGTGCACCGTGGGTTGCTGCTGTGCCTTGCTTGTTGGGAGCGCCAAAGCCAATGATTGTTCTGCAGCAAATCAGGGTCGGCTTCCGTGTTTCCAGTCGGGCTGTCTCTATTGCCTGCTGGATCTCGACCGGGTCATGCCCGTCAACATCGCGAATCACCTGCCAGCCATATGCTTCAAAGCGTGCAGGTGTGTCGTCGGTGAACCAACCATCTACTTCACCATCGATCGAAATGCCGTTCTCGTCCCAGAACGCGATCAGCTTGCCCAATCCCAGACGGCCGGCAAGTGAGCAGCACTCATGGGAAATACCCTCCATAAGACACCCATCACCGAGGAAAACCCAGGTGTGGTGGTTCACGATCTCATGGCCATCCCGATTGAATCGGCGCGCCAGCAATGCTTCGGCCATCGCCATGCCCACCCCGTTGGCAATACCCTGTCCCAACGGCCCGGTAGTGGTTTCTACACCCGGGGTATCACCATACTCAGGATGCCCGGGTGTTTTTGAGTGCCACTGACGAAAATCCTTCAGATCGTCAATTGAAAGATCGTAGCCTGTCAGGTGTAACAGGGAATAAAGCAACATCGACCCGTGACCGTTGGAAAGTACAAACCGGTCGCGATCCCACCAATCGGGGTTCGATGGGTTATGTTTAAGATGATCGTTCCAAAGGACTTCCGCAATGTCCGCCATTCCCATAGGCGCGCCCGGATGTCCGGATTTGGCCTTTTGAACAGCATCCATTGATAAAGCGCGAACAGCGTTGGCGAGCGCTCTTCGATTTGGCATTTACAGGAACCTCCGGGTTATACGTTTTTATCAGGTGTTTTTAAACTTCTTCAATCGCCCTGCCTTGTAATCTGCCCAATATTTATCGAGTTCCTTTTTCACCACAGGTAGCAGGAAATAAATACCGAGAACATTAGGGAAGGCCATGGCGAAGATCATGGCATCAGAAAAATCTATGACCGAGCCAAGCTGCATGGATGCACCGATGACAACAAAGCTCAGGAAAAGCATCTTGTAAAGAATATCCATAAACCTGGACTCACCGAACAGGTATGTCCAGGATTTCAGGCCGTAGTACGACCAGGAAATCATGGTCGAAAATGCAAACAACACCACCGCGATGGTGAGCACCCACGGGAACCAGGGAATTACAGTTTCAAACGCCTGTGATGTCAAAGCGACACCCTGGCTGGGATCAACATTTGGGTCCCAGGTACCTGTGATGACGATCACAAGCGCAGTGATGGTGCAGACCACAACGGTATCTATGAAAGGTTCATAAAGCGCGACAAATCCTTCCGTCACAGGATGATTGGTGCGCACAGCCGAGTGCGCAATGGCAGCAGAACCAATACCGGCTTCGTTAGAAAACGCGGCTCGTTTAAAGCCCTGGAACAGGACGCCAATCACACCACCGGCGACCCCCTCTGCTTTGAATGCACCATCAATAATGGCGCCAAAAGCGGCTGGCACGGCTGGAAGATTCATGAAAATGATCAGCAGGCCGGCTGCCACATAAATGACGGCCATGAAAGGCACAATCTTTGAAGTAACGCGCGCGATGCCCTTGATGCCTCCAATGATGACCATACCCACCAGGAAAGCAATGATGATGCCAAACAACCAGCCCTTGTCGGCAAGCCAGCTCGCATCTCCTCCCGTTACAGATACAAGTTGCTTGAAGCTTTGATTCGCCTGGAACATGTTGCCGCCACCAAACGAGCCGCCAACGCAAAATATCGCAAACAGAACAGCGAGCACTTTGCCAAGAAATGCGAGCTTTTCGCTGCGTTCTGCCAGCCCCTTGGACAGGTAGTACATCGGGCCGCCCGAAACCGTTCCATCGGTATATTCATTTCGGTATTTCACACCCAGCGTACATTCGACGAACTTTGAAGACATGCCCAGTAACCCGGCCAGTATCATCCAGAAAGTTGCTCCGGGCCCGCCAAGAGACACGGCAATCGCAACACCCGCAATATTCCCCAGGCCCACGGTGCCTGACAATGCGGTAGCCAGTGCCTGGAAATGCGTGACTTCACCAGCGGCCATCGGATCGCTGTAATCACCGCGAACCAGTTGGAACCCGTGCCTGAAAGCCCTGAAGTTAATAAATTTGAAATAGAACGTGAAGATGGTGGCAGCCAGCAGCAACCAGACCAGCACGAAAGGAATCTGTACACCAGCAACCGGGAATGAAGAGAAAATAAACCCGGCGACACCATCCGCATAAGGCCGGACCACCTGGTCGATCCGTTCGTCAACGCCTTCCTGCGCCAGGGCTGGAAGTGCGGTGAACAACATGATGAAAAAGGCGATGCATCTGGTTGGCTTCATGGGCCGGACTCCTTGGAATTCTTGTTTTTCGACGCGGCTAAGGAACGACCGTCACTGGCCGGTCGGTGATCTGTACCAGGGTGCCGGATACGCTGCCAAACAACTGGGCAACCACGTTGGATTGCCCTTGCCGCCCGACCACAATGGTGTTTGCGCCGTGCTCCTCGGCCAGTTTCTTCAGTGTTTTTGCGATATGACCATGGCGCACTACGCCAGTTGCTTCGATGCCCTGCGCCTCAAGTTTCCCCAGGACAGGATTAATGATTTCCTGGTGCGCACGCTCAAGCTCGTCTTCGCGTCGTTTGTGCCTTTTGGCGTTTTCTTCCACGGTGTTGAATGAATAAGGAGACCATTCGATCACATGAGCAACCAGAATCTTACTGCCGTCGAACTTTGCTCTATCTGCTGCATAATCGAGGGCCCGATTTCCGCAGTCGCTGCAATCGATGCCCACCAGGTACAACTGGCTCATTTTTGCTTCTCCCTGTTCACCGGCCGATGAAAACCGGCCAAATAAGGCTTAATCAGTCCCGCCACTTGATCGAACAACCCATTGAGGCAATCTGAGCTTCAGGCCCCTTGCCTGTTCGTGCAATTTGCACCATGGCGTTGAAAAGCTCTCTGTCGGCGTTGTCCGGTTTCTGACCCGGAGTCGTCTCATCAAGGCGTCCACGATACTGTAACTCAAGACCGGCATTGTATCCGTAAAAGTCCGGCGTACAGACAGCACCATACGATTTAGCGACTTCCTGGGTTTCGTCCATCAGATACGGAAACGGGTATTCAAGCGCCCTTGCAACCCTGGCCATATTTTCAAACGAGTCCTCCGGATAGTTTTCGGCGTCGTTTGGCATGATTGCAACACATCCGATTCCGTGATCGGACAATTCTTTCGTATCGCGAACAATCAGGTGGTTGATCGCCTTGACATAGGGGCAATGGTTGCAAATGAACATGACAAGGAGGCCGTTTTCGCCCTTGCACTGGTCCAGCGTCCACGTCCGTCCATCCACACCTGGAAGGCAAAAATCAGGAGCCTGAGTACCAAATTGGCAATCGGGTGTATGAGTCAGTGCCATGTTGTTTTGAAATCCTTGTGCACAGGCCTCTGGGGGCCTTTGGGTCAAAACGAGCAGTATATCAGTTGATCCAGTGTCATCTGACACCAAAGATCGCACGACTTTTTGTTAGATTTGTATTAAACTTAATTGGAATCCGTACGTCCAAGGGACAAGGAAAGTCCAGGCGCGCTTCGGTGGTCGTCTGGCAGTTTGGAGAGGCGGGGAATCACTCCCCGGAGACCAAGACGACGAGAATGAAGATGTTCAGGCTAAGGAAAACAGGTTTAGATTACAGGCCATACATGGCAGGAGTCGGCTTGACTCTCGCTATGATTGCCATGCCTGCCTGGTCTTCCGATTCGAACTCCGTTGCCTCTCAGGACATGACATCAGCGTTCAATGCTGATCCTCTCGGACTGATCACATCCCCCCGTGCAGTTGAAGATCCAACGCCTATGCCACTGATCCCTGGTGCCACCACCACAGGATTCGATTTCGATCTTGGCGACAGCGAAACCAGAAAACTGCACCTGATGATTGATTCGCCCATATCACCGGATGCAATCGGTCTTGGCCTGGATTCTCATACTTTATCCATCCCCGGACGCAACGTACTCGGGCTGGATGCAACACTTGACATGCCACTGAATCCTTCACTCAGTCTCACCGGGAATGTTCGCAGGCAACAGGAACAGGCGCAGTTCAAGTCCCTGGGCAATATTCAGTGCACCGAAGGAATTTTACGACCGGACTCATACACAGCTTCCGGCTGCCGCTTTGTTGACGAATCATTCACTGGACTTGACCAGAGCATTCTCAACATCGGGGCACAGTACAAAACGCCGAGGACATCAACGTCGATTTCCTGGTTTACCCGTCAATCCGGTATGAACACACCGGGAACCAGCAGTGTCAGCAGTTTCCAGCCCGCTTACACCAGTGGTGTGGATTTGCTCACACCTGTAATGAACAACCCATTATTGCCAGCCGCACCGTTACGGAAGCCTCTTAGTTACTATGACGGACAGGCCAGCGGTATTGATCTCAGTTTCCAGCTGGGTCTGGCAACTGACAGTTACGGCGACGTGCGCTTCGGACTGGCATTTTCGCGGGTTCTGGATGCGACCTTCAATGGCATGTATTCCAACCTCTCACCAGTGAACTGGAATATTGCTGACGATTACGACACGGCTTCCATGGATGTGGAATGGAGCAAGGGATCATTCAGTGGTGGCATTCAGGGTTTCTATCGCGAACAGGTCGATTTCCTGAGCAGACAAAGTCTGAACAGTCTCTCGACTTTTGATGTTCACTTCACATGGCGCACGCCCTGGAATGCCAATCTCAGTGTCGGAGCCAGCAATATTCTCAATTCCGGCAGTGACGAAGCCAATCCCAGCGATGTGCAGTCAACGGATCCGTTTGAATCCATTTACGGACGTATTCCTTACGTTCGATACAAGCAAGACCTGTAAACCACATTTTTTGAGTCATTTGGTCGTGATTGCGGTCAAAATTTCTCATGGTAGACTTCTCCCGTTTTTTACAAAGGTCAGATTATGAAATTGACGTTTTTCACCCGCCTGCAACAAACCGGCCTGATCAGGCTGACAGCCATACTGGTGTGTTTTGCCCTCACTCCGATTTCAACAATGGCTCAGTCCGGGTTTGCATCACTCGAAGAACAAATGACAGGGACACAATTTCAGGCAGCAGGCCTGGAAAAACTGACACCTGAAGAACTGGCATCCCTGAACACCTGGATTCGAATGCATTCCCTTGCCACCCTGGATGCGCCGAGAGTCAACGATACTGGAGCCATGGGCTCTGAAGTCGGTAACGAAAATCCAGGCATTGATGAAATGGAACGTGAGCCCATCGTTACCAGGATCAATGGCACCTTTGTCGGATGGGACGGCCATACGATTTTCAAACTTGAAAATGGAATGATATGGGCGCAGGCCGACAAGGATAAGTTCTATTCCAGGGAGTTGATTAACCCGAGGGTGGTTGTCGAGCCCGCCATGTTTGGCACCTGGAAATTATCAGTTGAAGGTTTCGACGAGGATGTCAGGGTAGAACGTCTCGAATGATCTAGTTGTTCTGCCAGATGGCTTTTCGTTTCTTTTTCGCCAGGAACATCATGACTCGCACGCCGAGATAGGCCAAAGCGCCAACCATCATCAGAAAATAAGGGCCGATCGAATCCGACGGCCTGTTCAAGCCGTCAGTCGCAAGCCAGTACCAGCCAAAAGCCAGTATGACTATTGTCATGGCGGCGTAGCTTGCCATATTGAGCCTGTAAAGCTGGTTGCGAATCTTGCGCTCACGAAATCGTTGCCGGGCTTCATCATTGGTTTCGCCCTCAGCATAGCCGCAATGATCACAAATTGGCGCCCTGCTGGAGGTTCTCTTACCGCATTGGGGACAATCAATAATCGACATCTGCTGTAATCACTTCCTCAATTCAGCTTGAAGAAAAAAAGGATAACTCGGCACGCAAACCACCCTCTGGTCGGTTGCTGAACCGGATTGACCAACCGTAGAGCTCACACAAACGCTTCACAATGGCAAGGCCAAGCCCTGCACCTTTGCCGCTGATGTTCTGACCGCGATAGTGTCGGTCAAAAACATGGTCCAGATCTTCCTCGGGAATGCCCGGACCGGTGTCCTCAACGAGAACCCGACCGCTGCCTATAGTGACCCTGACTTCGCCCTCAGATGTGTAACGCATGGCATTACCGATCAGGTTGCCCAGGGTCACTGCCACAACGGCCTCCGGCGCAATGACACTAACGCGATCTTCCTCGATGACTTCAAGTCGCAAAGGTTTGGCACCAATCAGTGGCTGATGAAGGTGAACCACGTTGTTGACGACATCGCCAATATTGTTTGCAGAGCTGTCCTTATCGATTCCCTGTTCTGCCCTGACCATATGCAACAGGGCCGTGGTGATATCCGCAGACTGACGAGCAGCACGGGCAATTCGCAGCAGGCGGGTGCGCACTTTGGGATCAAGGTCAGGCTGTGCCAGCAACAGTTCCGTGGCACCAGTGATGACGGTCAATGGTGAGCGAAGCTCATGACTCACATCAGCATTAAACTCGCGATCACGCTCAACCATGTGATGCAAACGATGTGCATAGCTGTCCAGCGCCTTGGCAAGCTCACCCACCTCGTCGTCTGCAAAATGGTCTGCCAGGGTTTCAGGCACATCCTCATCGCCGGCAGTTTCCAGCCGGTTTGCCAGGTCAGTGACCGGCTTCATGACATGCAGGGACGACCACGAACCAAGCATGAAAGAGAGTGCTGAAAACAACAGGACGGCCCCGACCAGGGCCCACAGCAATTGTTGCTTCAGCAACTGGTTGTCGCTGACATCATAAAGAAGGAAGGCCCACAAATCGTCATCTTTTCTTACAGCAGCCTTGATCACCATTCCGGATGCCAGACGCACATCATGTACGCCGGTGCCGAGATTACGCACCGCCTCGTCAACCGTTCCGTTGGGATCGCCAGGTCGCGTAACATATCCCTGAATCCTGGAATAGAAAGGCTCGACAACCGAGGGATCAAAGCGCAACTGGTTGACATAATCATCCAGTTCTTCCTGCAGCGTACCGCCAATCAGCTGGTCTTCGAGCGTATTCTGGAGAAACATGGTACTGAGGGCGAAAGAAGCACTCAGCAGGGTGCCGAACAGCAAAAACGAAAGAACAATTCGGCTTCTAAGTCGGCGACGTGCTTGCATTCAGGGCCTGTTCACACACTTGATTCAATCAGGCGATAACCGATTCCGTGCCGCGTCTGAATCATATTGGTTTCAAACGGCTTATCGATTGCACTTCGTAATGTGTGAATGTGTACCCGCAGACTGTCGCTGTCAGGCATTTCCTCACCCCAGACTTCCAGCTCAAGCTCTGCCCTTGATACAACATTCGGAGATGCCTCCATTAGACACTGGAGAAGCTTGAGCCCAATCGGGTTGAGATGGATCTCCTGCCCCTGGCGATTCACGTTGAGAGTATCCAGGTTGTAAGTGAGCTCCCCAACCGTCAGCTCACGCTTGGTACGCCGACGACCACGGCTTGCGAGCACCTTCAGGCGAGCCACCACTTCCTGTAGCTCAAAAGGCTTGACGAGATAATCATCTGCACCCGTTTCGAATCCGGCCAGCTTGTCCTCAAGCCGGTCACGGGCTGTCAGCATAAGAACCGGAGTGTCTTTAGATGCTTCCTGGCGCAACTTTCGACATACCTCCAGGCCGTCCATTCCGGGCAGGGCAAGATCGAGAATAATGGCATCAAAATCATTGACAACAGCCAGGTGCAAACCGGTTATTCCGTCGCCGGCAAAATCCACCGTGTAGCCAAGGTCTTCCAGATAGTCCCCAATATTAGCGGCAATATCCGGATTATCTTCAATAATCAGTATTCGCATTCTTTAGAGCCTCGCGCCCGGGGGCCTGGCATTATGTCCAAACAGACAGTTACCGTGTTGCGACAGATATGCGGGAGAATGGTTCTATCTGAACTCGCCTCCAAGCACTTCGACCCCTTCCATACCCTTTGTCAGGGTATCGACATCACCACCTTCGTCAATTTTCACCATCAACCGGACTTCATTGGCAGAATCTGCATGACGCAGGGCTTCGTCGTATGAAATCTTGCCTTCCTTGTACATTTTGAACAGGCATTGGTCGAAAGTTTCCATACCGTGATGACCCGAGGCCTTCATGACTTCTTTCAATTCGCCAATTTCACCCTTGCGAACCTTGTCCTTGACGAGCGGCGTTGACACCAGGACTTCAAATGCTGCCCAGCGACGCGAACCGTCAACCGACGGTAAGAGTTGTTGAGCCAGGATGGCCTTCAGGTTGAATGAAAGATCAAGCAGAATCTGTTCCTTGGCTTCTTCCGGAAAGAAATGCAGGATTCGATCAAGCGCCTGGTTGGCGTTGTTGGCATGCAGTGTGCACAAAACAAGGTGTCCTGTTTCTGCAAACGTAATCGCATGCTCCATGGATTCCCGTGTACGAATTTCGCCAATCAGGATGACGTCAGGCGCCTGGCGCAGCGTATTGCGCAGGGCCACATCGAATGATTCGGTATCAACGCCTACCTCACGCTGAGATACCAGGCTCTTGCCATGAATGTGGACATATTCGATTGGGTCTTCGATGGTAATGATGTGCCCGGTCATGCGGGCATTGCGATAGCCAGTCATCGCGGCCAGGGACGTGGATTTACCCGTTCCCGTGGCGCCCACGAACAAAACAATTCCACGTTTTGCAAGCGACAGTTCCGCCAGAACAGGTGGACAACCCAGCTCTTCAAAGGTCGGAATCCTGGATTCGATTCGGCGAGCCACCAGGCCCACCTGCCCCTGCTGGAAGAATGCGCTGACACGAAAACGCACTTCGGCATCCAGAACGTAAGCAAACTGGCACTCACGCGTCCTCAGAAATTCCTCACGCTGACGCTCTACCATGATGCTCATGATGATCTCTTCGCATTTCTCGGCGGACAGGACGTCGGTCGAAATGGGTTTGATCTTTCCATGAACCTTGATGCAAGGCGGAGCATCGGCTGTAACAAACAGGTCGGACCCCCATTCCTCATGCAACTGTTTGAGCCATTCGTCTACGATTTTCATGATATTTGCCTTCCCCTACCGAAGTAGTTGTCTCAGTTTCCCTACATTGACAGCTGGTTTCCTTACATAAACAACTTCTTGTCCACTGCCCGGCGTGCAGCGTCTGTACGATGAATAATTCCGCGTTGAACAAGCGATTCAAGACTTTGATCCAGGGTCTGCATTCCCACGTTGTTACCGGTTTGAATCGCCGAATACATTTGCGCAACCTTGTCTTCGCGAATCAGGTTCCTGATCGCTGGCGTCGCTACCATGATTTCCCATGCAGCCACACGACCACCGCCGACGCGTTTGAGAAGCGCCTGGGTAATGACCGCTCTCAGTGATTCGGACAACATCGAGCGCACCATGGCTTTCTCGCCTGCAGGGAATACGTCGATGATACGGTCAACCGTCTTGGGCGCGGAGCTGGTGTGAAGTGTGGAAAATACCAAATGACCGGTTTCAGCCGCGGTCATTGCCAGCCGGATCGTTTCAATATCACGCATCTCGCCCACCAGGATGATATCCGGGTCTTCACGCAGCGCTGCTCGCAGCGCCTGGTTGAAGCCGTGGGTATCGCGATGCACTTCGCGCTGGTTAATCACGCATTTTCGGGAAGTGTGCAGAAATTCGATCGGGTCTTCTACTGTCAGGATATGTCCCTCGACATAGCCATTAAGATGATCCACCATCGCTGCAAGCGTGGTCGATTTTCCGGATCCTGTTGGCCCGGTCATCAACACGAGCCCACGCGGCACGTCGATAATGTCACGGAAAACAGGAGGAGCGCCGATGTCTTCGAGCTTCCATACCTCATCGGGAATGGTTCGGAAAGCACCGCCCACACCACGATCATGATGGAAACAGTTGACCCTGAACCGCGCAAGGCCAGTGACACCGTATGAGTAGTCAACCTCGAGATTGGCCTCAAAATCGCGACGTTGCTGATCGCTCATGGTGCTGTAGAGCAATTCACTCAATTGTGGTGTTTCGATGGCAGGCAAAGTCAGACGCCGGATATCACCGTCAACACGAATCATTGGCGGCAAACCAGAAGATAAATGCAAGTCTGATGCGTTGTTCTTGACCGCAAAGGCTAAAAGTTCTGCAATGTCCATCTTCCCTCCTTACAATGCAGCGTCGCTTGACCCCGGAGAACGTTTTCAACTCCTTGAAAACTCTACACAGGATAGAACCCCAAACTTTACCATAAATTATGCGTAGTCTTGCTGCAAGATGAATAACTTGAAAGAAAATCTTGATAATGTGTCTTCGCGCGTTAAAAGCGCCTGCGAAGATGCAGGACGAGAATTTTCTGAAGTCAGAATCCTTGCGGTTTCCAAACGTCACCCGGCTTGCAGGGTCGAGGCGCTTCATAAATACGGCCAAACCGCATTTGGAGAAAACGTCGTGGCAGAAGCGCTAGGGAAAATATCCGCGCTTTCACGTCTTGAGCTGGAATGGCATTTCATTGGCCAGGTCCAGTCCAACAAGACGCGCGACATTGCCAACAGCTTCTCCTGGGTACAAAGTGTTGATCGTGCCAGAATACTGCGTCGCCTTTCTGACCAGAGACCGGTGCAAATGCCTTCCATCAATGTCTGCCTGCAGGTGAATATCGACAACGAACCACAAAAAGCCGGCTGCAGTGAGGCAGAAGTTGTTGAACTGGCAGAACTGGCAAGGGACCTGCCGGGTATTCGGCTGCGGGGCCTGATGGCCATCCCAGGGATCGATGAAGCGACGGGCTGCACGGCGAAACAAAGTTTCGTTCGAATGAAGTCACTCTTTCAAGATTGTCTGACCCGCGGTTTCGAAATGGACACATTATCGATGGGCATGTCTGCTGACCTGGAACAAGCCATTTCTGCGGGCAGTACAATGGTGCGTATTGGCACCGATATTTTCGGTCCCAGACCATGAATCATCACAGAAGAATCGGGGACAACGACAGGTGAATATTGCTTTTATTGGCGGCGGAAACATGGCGACAGCACTGATCGCCGGACTTTTGAAGTCACGCCCGGGAATGGTTTCCATCCGGGCTGCAGACCCCAGTGAGGAGGCGCGTAAGCGGCTGATGCGCGAATACGGCATCGACACTTACAGCGACAGCCATTCAGCG
>DATFLY010000100.1:0-5694 GCA_035267185.1 Lysobacterales bacterium
GCCATAGTCAACGATTTGCGAAACATCACCCGAGATCGAACCATTCGCGCCGGCAAAATAATCAAGGGTGAAAGTCTGGATAATGAAATGCGCCAGCACGGTGCAATGGTTGTAGATGATCGAAGTAGTATATGTAGCTCCAGCCAGAGAACCTCCACAGGTGCCGTCAACAAAATCAATCAGGTATCCAACACCGGGAGTTAGTGTGAATGCGGTTGTATTGCCATAAGTGACGTTTTGCGGTGTTGAAGGCGAAATGGTGCCGGTGCCTGACACCACTGAAGGTGTGACCTCACAGGTTGCACAGGGAGTATAGGCAAAGGCGATGCCAGCCATCCCGGGGACATCTGTAATTCCGATCAGCGTTGCTGTGCCAGTGGCCGCGTCGACCGTCGCCAGCGCTCGATTACCCGGTAATCCGCCATCGACTTTCAGGAGTGCCCAGAGCACATTGTCATCCGGGTTGGTTGCAAGTCCGGTTGCACCTGAAATGGTAAAGCCGGCAAGTGTCATGGTCACCGAACTCAGCGTGCTGCCATCTGAAGGGTCCAGGATTCGCAAAAGATCATCACTTCTGGTCACTGCATACAGGGTGGAGCCGATATACGCCACACCAGTGTGCGTGTTGGGAAAAGTAGGGCCAAGGTTGTTGACAACCCCTCCGGTCGTGATGGTGTGAAGGCCATTTGCGGAAATACGATCGCTGGCTGTAAAGACGCCCGATCCAGCATAAGTCAAGCCCGCAATTTCAGTAAAAGCGAAACCGGAAAGTGTAATCGATGAGGTCGCGAGGGTATCTAGATCGATGGTTTCAAAAATCGGGCCTGGGCCCGTGTCAGTAGTGCCTGATGCGTGATACAACAAGCCATCATCACGGTTGAATGCGATTTCCTCGCCGTCATTTCCACTGCCCAGGCTCGTCACTAAAGTTGAACTGGCATCAGTCTTGCTCAGCTCAAAAAGAGTCTCCGAGGGCGTTCCGCCATCGCCTGTAACGCCATAGAGCGTCGATGGAGTTCCACCCGCCTGCAGCTGGGTTGAAACCAGGACAGAAATAACAATGCTAAAAACAAGATTTTTCACGAACTTAACAGCGAACCCTCAAACACTACTCCACCAATTGTAGTACCTGATCTAAAAAAAATCTTTGAACATCGTCTCACGACGATTTGTCATGAAAATTATCTGCTGAAACTGAATGCTGTATTTATTGGATAAAGAGGGAGGTTGAAACTGTAAATCTACTGAGCGACTCCCAGCTGATCGCTGGAATCAGACCAGTCATCCAGCACAGTGTGGCAGGTGCTGATTATTGTATCGACCGTCTGTTGCGGGCCACGCTGCTTGATTTCGTGAGCAAGACCATGAGCGCGCTCAGCCATTCGACGATCAGCGATCATGGCAGCCAGCACTCTTGGCAGGCCCTGGGCTGAATTGCCCTGGCAGGTAAGAATTTGACCGCAACCACGTGCAACAACAGCATCAGCCATCAGGCGTGATTCCATCTGGGTGGGAATCAGGATCTGCGGCCGTCCGGCACTAAGGGCCGCGCAGCAGGTTCCGTTGCTGCCGTGGTGAATCACCATGCTGGAACGCGACAAAATTTCATCGAAAGGCTGGAATTTACGATGAATCGTCAGGCCGGGGCGCTGCAGCGCCCGGGCAACATCATCATTGATGCCCTTCACGAACACTTCGCCGCTCATCCGGCTGGCTTTCAAACCCTGCAGTACAGGCCAGGTGGTCTCATGAACAAGATCAAGGTAGGCGAAGAAATGCGGTGAACCCTCAGGCAGACTTTGGGGTTCCTGTAATCCACGCACCGGACCGATGACCGGATCGCGACGCAGATCAGGGTACGGATCGAGTTCTGGTAATGAACAGACCAGGCGCCCCGCTGTTCTGAAAGGCTCAGTAACGGTTGCAGGCATTGGAAGGCCATTGTCACGCTGAACAGCCCTCATAATTCTCAGCACGTGAGAAGGGTCAACCTGGGGCTTACCACCCTTTCGAAAGACTGGAAACTGCGGGCTGTGAGCTGGTGGAAGCGTAAATCCATCGGCAACCTGGACGACCGGATAGCGCCCAAAACACGCCATCATCAGTACCGGAGAATGGTCAGCGATCACCAGGTCAGGCTGGGCATGATCGAGTAGCGTCTTCCAGCTTCTGATGCCGACATCGAGGGTCTGCCGATCGTAAAAACCGGCAATGCACATGATGTCCAGGTAAGTCGAAAGTGGCGCAAGATTTTTATGACCAGGAATGTTTGCAACAAGGTCAGGAACTGGTAGCACCGCGCGTGGCTTACCGGCCAGCATTGCGGCATTTTCGCGGATATTGCGAAGGAACAAGGTGACGCGGTGGCCCCTGGCTTCAAGTGCACGAACGACAGGCAACAGCCGGTACAAGTGACCGTGACCGCCACCGAGTTCATACCCGACCATGATATGTGCCATATCGCGCGACTCAAATTGTTTGCGTCTTAATAGTTCTGACGCTATTTAGTGCATAAAAGTTACGAGCGATTTTGTAATCTGCGATGAATTGTCTGCCAGCCACGTCAAACGGATCGCCCAAACAGCCTCAACGAGTCTGATTTACCGTATCAGTCTGAAACAGTGCCAAAGGTTGGGTTCTGGTCAGGTTAGTGCAAATTTTTTTGCGGAATTCAAAGCCTGCTCTGTTTTTCAGATTTGTGATGAAAAGCCAAAGCGCTGGTGCATAAAAATAAGGCTCATGGCAAACAGGGTTTCAGGCTCAAGAGACCTGCACTGTTGCCTGGATGCCGCTGATAATTGATCGGCCAGTTTCAGGATCGCTTTCTGATCCAGCACAGGCACAGACTTTGCAGTTTCACTGCGGAGCGAATCCTGGGCCAGATCTGAAAACCCCGATCCATTGAACAAATCGACCGGTGGACTCAGGAAAGGATGCTTTTGACGGTTTAACACCCGGGGTGTGACCAGATCCTGAACCGCCTGGCGCAAAAGGTACTTCTCAACCCCATCCCTGATTTTCAGATCAACAGGCACGGAATTGAGAAACTCGCCAACCTTGTGATCCAGGAAAGGGACCCTGCCTTCAACTGAATGTGCCATCTCACTGCGATCACCAAGCACACTCAGTATGTAATTGGGCAACATGCTCTTTGCCCAAAGATAGGCGGATTGTTCAACAACACCCCGACAGGCCAGCTTTTCCCTGATATCAACCTGGGACAGGAGTGGCCCTACCGGATCTGCAGAGGTTGCTTCCGAGAGCAGGCCATAATTCAAAGGAAAACTCTTTGAGGCCAGTCGCGATAAGTGCACATGCAGCCAGGAAGGTGTGAATCCCAATTCGGAATCAAGACGTGCTGAACTTGTTATCGGACCATCAGCCAGTAGCAGCCCTTTCGATACAACGTTATCGTTCATCAGTTGCTGAACCTGCATCTGCCTTTGATGATGCGAGGCGTTCCCCTGGCCGTGAAGCCAAAGATCCTGTCGAAACTGGGGGTAGCCGAATAACGTTTCATCAGCCCCCTCGCCGGTCAGAACAACCTTGATTCCCGCATCGCGAACCACCCGGCTGAGCTGGAATTTGGCGATGCCATGTGCATTTGTGGCATGAGTTTCTGCCTGGTACACATAATCGGCAAAACTATCAGCAAGGTCCCTGCAATCAACCAGGTGTTCATGATGATCCGCATTGGTGAAGTCAGCCGCATTCGCAGCAACATCGCTTTCGTCATATACCTCCTCAGAAAACCTGAGGGTAAATGTTTTGACGGGCCTGTTTGAAATTCTTGCGGCCAGCCCGAGAACTGCACTGGAATCGAGGCCACCACTCAGGTAACAGGCAACGGGTACATCGGCGCGCAGTCGCAGGCGAACAGACTCTTCGAGCTCTGTTCTCAAGCGCCGTACCAGGACATCCTCGGGTACTGGCTGAACTTCAGCACCCGGTACGGGATAATCGATATCCCAGTATTGTTGCAGGTGCAAACCATGCTCATCGAAGCGCAGGAAGTGGCCCGGCTCCAGTGCACTGATGCCCTTAAATGGTGTCCGGTCAGCGCCGCGCAGACCGTTTCCCAGGTATACGCTTTCGAAGTCCCAAATAGCAGGAACGCCAAGAGCGATCAGTGCCTTGATTTCTGAAGCGATATAGAGGGTTTCATGATGGATACTGTAATAAAGGGGTTTGACGCCGTATCGGTCACGAAAAGCATAAAGCGCCTTTTTATTTTCATCCCACAGAACAAAGGCAAATTCGCCCCGCAGGTGATCCACAGCCCCGGCACCGTATTCTTCAAACAAATGCAGCGCTATTTCGCTGTCTGAACGGGTGCGAAAACGATGGCCCCTGCTCTCCAGTTCTCGGCGCTGACGCTCAAAATCGTAGAATTCACCGTTCACCACAATGTGAAATTTGTTGGTTTCGTTGGGTATGGGCTGCGCACCTGTCTCAAGGTCAATAACGCTAAGTCGTGTATGCCCCAACGCCACGGTTCGATCTTTCGAATACCAGCTGCCTCGTCCATCCGGACCACGATGATTCAAACTGGCAATGCCACGCTCCAGGCACCCCTCGGCAACCGGACCGTTTCGTGAAACGATGGCAACAACACCACACATGAATTTTTCGCAATTCCGCAAATTTGATATGAGTCAGTGTTGCTTTGCTGCGCTTGATTTACAATCATCTTTTTAAATGAGAACAAATCTCATTTACAACAGCAGACCGAACTGATGACACTCGCAGATCTCAAGCCAGGGCAACATGCCTCGATCAAGTCAATCGATACCAGTCAGTCGGAGGTGGTACGCCTCATGAAACTGGGACTAATTGAGAATGTACCGATCCAGGTGCGTGATTCAGCCATTGGTGGAGATCCCATGGAAATCAGGGTCATGGGGTGTTCTATATCGATCAGGCGACAACAGGCCCGTTCCTTCGTCGTCAAACTGCCAGAGTCAGATGGCTGAAAGCATAACGTCCAGCGTCAATATCAGCGACATTGCAATCCGGCGCAAACCGGGCGCATCCGTGGCGATTATAGGCAATCCCAATTCCGGAAAAAGCACACTCTTTAACCGGCTGACCGGCCTGCGACAGACAACCGGAAACTATCCGGGCGTCACAGTGGAAAAGCATGTTGGCAGTGTCCAACTGGAAAAATCGGCTGTTTCCCTGGTAGATCTTCCTGGTACTTACTGTCTCAATGGCCAGTCATTGGATGAACGCATTGCTGTGGACGTTCTGCTGGGCCGACTTCCTGGACAGGAAAGACCGGATGCAGTCCTTTTCGTCCTGGACGCGTCACAACCCTACCAGGGTCTTTACTTGCTGGAACACGTATTGGAAATCGGCATCCCGACAATTGTGGCGCTGACCATGAGTGACGTGGCAGAGGCAAACGGCATCTCAACTGATACCCGGGCATTGGGGCAGCGACTGGGGGGAATTGAAGTTGTCCCTGTGGACGCAACCAGTGGCAGCGGGATCGGGCAACTCAGACAGGTTCTGGAAAGAGTCACC
Source organism: Lysobacterales bacterium (assembly GCA_035267185.1). Lineage (GTDB taxonomy): Bacteria > Pseudomonadota > Gammaproteobacteria > Xanthomonadales > SZUA-36 > JAUIBE01. The sequence continues at coordinate 5,527 of DATFLY010000100.1, forward strand.
AGTGACCGAGCTCCATTTCGGCCGAAACCACGATCCTGGCCCGCTCTGGGTGAAAGTGCTGATCGCCTGAGCACGAACATAAGCCTAAGCGCAAGCGCAAACACATCCGATCAAATGGACCGCATTGATGTGATTCATGCATTGTTGAATCCTGAAAGCGACCTTGCA
>DATFLY010000101.1:0-5071 GCA_035267185.1 Lysobacterales bacterium
TAATATTGCACCAGGGCGAACCTGATTTTGAAAAATAATATGCGAAACCAATCATGCGAAGGCGTTATAGATCCAGGAAAAGATCAAGCCTGCGACTGCTCCGTCTACCAGGCCGTAGCCTGCCCCGACAAGCACTGATCCAATGCCGGTGAATGGCGTGTAGCCCGGATAAACTGAAGCCACCAGCGATAAAAATGCCGAACCGTAATCGGGTGAAACCATGTTTCCGATTCCAACCATCAGGACCGCTCCGCCCCATAACAATCCGGATGCAAATGCCAGTGCTTTGGTGTTGAGTTTCATACCAATTTCTCCTTCTTTCACAAGAAACTGAATGACATCATTTCACTTTGAGGTTTCTACCACAACGATGGTCACGTTGTCGGGTGCCCCGGCCTCCAGGGTTTCGGTGAGCAATGACCCGGCAGCAATTTCGATTTCGGGCGCATGTAAATGTTGCTTGATGATTGGATCAGGCAATACCCGATTGAGCCCGTCTGAACACAGCAGGTAGCGGTCACCCGGTTGAACGCTCAGCCTGGATGACTGCAGCGCGAGCGGTTCGTTAAATCCCACCGCGCGGGTGATGAGATGGGCCATTGGATGCGATTCTGCATCTTCGGGCTGGATTACTTTCTCGTCAATCAGGGTTTGTACATGGCTGTGATCCCGGGTCAGCTGCACAAGATGACCTTCCCGCAAGCGGTAAAGCCGGCTGTCTCCCGCCCAGAGGACCATGCCTTCATCATCATGAATCAGCAGCACGGCCACGGTGCTGCCCGCGGCGAGTCCTGGTGTAAACCTGTCCGCCATTCCCACCAGCTCGGAATTAGCAAGCTCAAGTGCTTCAACAACAGCGACTCTCAGGCCTTCAAGGTCAGCGCAGTCTCCAATTGTTTCGAGTTTTTCAGCGATGATGCTGCTGGCAAGTTCACCTGCTTCATGCCCCCCCATGCCATCAGCCACTGCCCATACACCAGCTTCTTCCAGGCATACGTAAGCATCTTGATTGGACTTGCGGACATTACCGACATGCGATTTTGCACAGGATTGACTTTGATAAGCTGGCATTTCGATTGTTTGTTTCAATTCGTTTCTGTTACGTGTTCCTTATCTACTAATAGCGGAATTGGGCGCGTTTTGGGGTCAAATGGTTAAGTGGAGGGACAGCCAGATGCTACCCCAAACGGCCCGGGATGCGTAACATGTAGTGGGGAATCGCCTTTGAAAAGAGGGAAACATAACCATGACAAAGCTCAATTCATCGTCAAAACAGCTCGGAAAATCTTTATTTGGAAACCTGGTAGTGATTGCACTCATCGGAATGGGGGTCTGGGTCGGCATCCAGTTTATTCCGATGAAAATCGAGGAGGGCACAATGAATACAATCCTCGATAAGGTTCAACAAAGGCACAACGCGACGCCGTACCAGTCTGATGCGGACCTATGGGGGATCATTGATAAACATCTAAATATCAATGAAATGCGTGATAAGCGGCAGTACTTCAGGGTTCAGCGTAATGGCGGTTCATACGTTGTTTCGGTCGAGTATGACCAGGAACTGAACCTGGTTGTCACCACCTGGGACATGGATTACAAAAACCAGCTGATACTCAATTAGCCTGGAATTCAGCCAGTAACAAGCCCTTGCCTGGTTGCCTGTTTGCTTTCATTGGCAGATGGGAACAGTGACTTTTGTCTTATTGATTCAAAGTGAATATGGCCTATAGTTAGGTTGCCACGGCAAAAAAAACTACAGGAGGCACTTCCCCATGAGACTTACCCTCAAGCCGTTATACGTGGCGACCATTTTCGCTTTAAGCGGATTTGCAAGCCATTCCTTTGCACAGAGCACCGACGCGGACAGTGATGACGCTGAAATGCTGGAAGAAATTATCATCACTGGTTCCCGTATTCGACAGGATCCACTGGAACAACGTTCACCGATTCAATTTATTTCCGAACAGGATATTGATGTTTCCGGAACCCTCTCCCTGGGCGATTACCTGCAGACACTTCCCATTTCAGGTTCAGCCATCAACCGGACGAACAACTCGTCAGGCAACCTGGGCTTCCCGCCCGATGGTTCCGGCATCGGGGCCGGCGCATCAGAGGTTGACCTGCGCTACCTGGGATCAAAGCGAACCCTTGTGCTGGTCGATGGCAAGCGCTGGATTCGCGGTTCATCCGCTTCCGGTGTTTCCGGCGCGGTTGATCTCAACTCCATACCTTTCAATGCCATCAAGTCGATTGAAATTCTGAAAGACGGCGCATCCGCAATCTATGGCTCTGATGCCATTGGTGGCGTGGTTAACCTGATCACAGATGACAACTATGACGGATTCAAGGCGACTGCCTACTACGGTCAGTTCGACGAAGGCGATGGTGAGTCCGGCGAAATTGATGTGAAATTTGGCGCGGAGGGTGAACGTTCCCGTGCCTTTATCGACATCAGCTGGATTGACCAGGACGATGTCGGAGCAGGTGACCGTGCCATTTCGACATATCCGATTCCCTCGGTCATGAATGGCGCAAGCTCGGGCACACCCGATGGACGACACATTTTCACGGATCCGGTATCCGGTGGCGTGAGCATTTCCCCCAATGTCCTGTTTCCAACCTATGACTCCAATAATCCGGGAAGCGGCGATTTTCGGAATTTTGCGTTCGAAGACAGGTTTAACTACCAACCATTTAACTTTCTTGCGACACCAAACACCCGGACAAGCATTTTTGCCAAGGCTGAATATGACCTGAGTGAGAACACGACTTTCCGCCTGCTTGGAAGCTACAACAATCGGGAATCAACCAGTCGTGCTGCGCCTGAACCCTTGTTCCTGGGTCCGGACAGCGGCAGTGACCAATGGTTGTCAAACCTGGTCTGGCCTGCCGATCACCCTTTCAATCCGTTTGGATTTGATCTCGGGCCCGATAACTGGGTATTCACCGGTCGTCGACCGATTGAAGCTGGCCCCAGGATATTCGACCAGAACGTCGATACCTACTACGTTTCCGCTGGACTGGACGGCAGCTTCATGGCCGGAGGTAGCGAAATCTACTGGGATGTGACGGGAATTTACTCTGAAACCAACGCAACCCAGGAAAAGCAGGGTGCGTTTAACTCCCGCAGGATAGCAACCGCCCTGGGTGATCCGGATATATGTGCTGTATCCCCTGGATGCGTACCGCTGAATATCGTGGGTTCCGGTTCCATTACCCAGGAAATGCTTGATTACGTCGGTTTCGTTCAGAAGGACACTTCCGAGCAGGAACTGAAAGACATCACGCTGAACTTCACGGGTTCACTGCCTGGCTTCTCGGCAGGTGATATCGGCTGGGCTGTCGGCTATGAGTACCGCGATGAATCAGGCAGCTTTACGCCCGATGCGGCGGTATCTGCCGGTGAAACCGCCGGTGTTCCGGCGAGTCCGACCTCTGGTGGATTCGAAGCAGACGAGTTTTATGCCGAAGTCATTGTTCCTGTGTTTGAAGGCAGCAACGGCATGCACTTTGATATCAGTGGCGCCGCACGTTATTCAGACTACGACCTGTTTGACGGCGAGACCGTTTACGATCTGGGCATCACTTTTGCTGCCAATGAAAACCTGGTGTTCCGTGCAAGTTACGGTGAGGGTTATCGGGTGCCGCATATCGGTGAGTTGTTTAATACCGGTTCACGTTTTGATGCCAGTATTTCTGATCCCTGTGATTCATCCATTGGAACGCCCCCGTCAAACTGTGGCGCGCTGGGCATACCGCCGGATTACGTACCGCCCAACCCGCAGGTATCTGTGACCACGGGTGGCAACATCAATCTGAATCCTGAAACCTCGGATACCTTCACAGCCGGGTTCTCATGGGACCTTCCATTCGCCGATAACATGGATGGTGTTGAAAGCATGCTGTTTGAATTCAATTACTACGATATTGAAATCGACGATGCCATTCAGCCGCCGGATGCACAGGATGTTCTTGATCTTTGCGTGGCTACAACCGATCCGTTTTATTGCAACAGCATCACGCGAAGTGCCACGGGAACCATCCTTAGAATCGATGGCGTCCTGGCCAACATCGCCCGCATCGAAACCTCAGGTTATGACTGGAGTATCGATATGCTGTTCGCCGAGACGGGTATTGGTCAATTCCGGGTTCAGTGGTTAAACACGCACCTGAGCGATTACAAGGAATTCATCCCCAGCCCCGATGGCACGATTACTTTTGATCGGGCCGGAACCGAGCTTGGTTCACCAGAGCGCGGCTTCTACGACTGGAAGTCCAACCTCAACGTTGGCTGGATGATGAACGACTGGAGTGCTCACCTGGGTCTGCGCTATCTCGACAGCCTGACCGAGCAGTGTGTTGGCCTGGTTGCTGACTTCGGATTCGCTGACCAGTTGTGTAGCGGTTCGCCCGATACCAACAAGATCGACAGCACGATCTGGACTGACGTCCAGTTGACCTGGGCACCGGAGAATTTTGCTTCAGCAGACGGCCGCTGGAGTTTCTCTCTGGGTGCGGACAACATCCTGGATGAAGACGTTCCACTGTGTTACTCGTGTGACCTGAACAGCATGGACGGAACGAACTATCCGATTCCGGGCACGTTCTGGTATGCAAGAGCAACGTTTGAGATCGACTGATGGTTTGAGCAAGATGGGTCATCCTGACCCACTTGCATCAAGCGTTTGAAAAGTGTGATTTTCAAACGCTTGCGAGCTTCGCTCGTTGGCACGTCCCTGTGCCAATCGGAATGTGACGCTTGAGTTGATCGTATAAGTAAAGAGAAAGAAGACGGCCCCGCAAGGGGCCGTTTTTTTGGAACGGGAATGGTTTCTGTGAGTTAGCGCCCGTAATTACTCGAAGCTGGTAAGTCCCTGTGCCAATCGGAATGTGACGCTTGAGTTGATCGTATGACTTGATAGAAAGAAGACGGCCCCGCAAGGGGCCGTCTTTTTTTGCGCGCGACGTTGGCTTATCGCCTGGCGACGGCCCGGATTGATATTTCACCGTCATCCCGGAAGCATGAAGGCGAAGCCGCCATGCTATCCGGGACCCACGCGCCTTTTGCGGG
>DATFLY010000102.1:0-2889 GCA_035267185.1 Lysobacterales bacterium
GGCCGGTCCTGGGCGGCCAGCACAGGTTGGATGGAATCACTCTGGATCTGGGGATGACCCAGCTTGTCGAAGCGGAAATTGGCGATGTTATCCACCATTTCACTGCCTTCAGTAACGGCCATGGCCGTGTTCAGAGTCAGGCATCCTGAAGCCAGGATCACACTCAAGCACAGATTCTTAATCACGTTTTTCACCTTTGAAATCCGAAAGGGATACACCCGGGAAGGGGATAGCCCACAACTGTGCCAGAAATCAACCAGGAGGTATCAGGTCATTCGTCATGGTGATTGGTTGCCGCGTTGAACAACGTGCATTGCAATACAAGGCACCGAAAATAATTGGGGTCAGAGTAAAAACTAATGCTTAATCTTTGCCTTTGGTTTCGGCCCCCTCTTGAGATGGCGTTGGCGCTGCCCTGTGAGCTGTTCGACCTCGCTACGAAAGCGTTCACTTCCCAAAACCAGTCCAGTGTTTGCAGCATTCGCGCTAATCGGGGGACAGTTTACTCATTTCGAACAAAATTCTATTAAGTAAACTGTCCCCGAAATTTCCCTGATCATATTTCATTCAAAACGTCCAGCACGAAATCACTGAGGCCATAACGGGTTCACGCTTTTGGAATAATGGAAAAGGGCTCTGACACCTTCATTTAAAAGGTAAGCTAGACATCTACATGTTGGAGAGACCTTGATGAAGAAATTAAAGAATGAGGCAGCGTTATTCAGGGCGGCTCTTGAGGCGGGCATGCGATACGGTGAAAAACGCGGCGCAGTGGTTTTTGAAGAAGGCGACTCCGTGAACGAACGCGCGATGTACATCTATAGACTGCTTGTCCATGACAAGATCATCGCACCAATGCCGGAACTCCAGGTGTCGCAACAATCGGTTAAGCGCCGCATGGCACAGTGGCATGCGCGTGCTTTGCCCAAGGACCACCCGCTTTTGAACTGATAAGGGGGTCAGAGCGCTTTATTCGCATGACATCGTTAAACCCGGCGGCAATCATTCCGCGCATAACGCAAGAAAAGCATCCATGAGTTCATCACAATCAGAAGCACTCGGCTGGGACTTTTATTTTCAGCAACAACTCAGCAGTCAGGAACAATCGGCTTTGGTGCCTGCCCGGGTTATGAACGTGCATAAATCCGGTTTGCATATTGTCGCACCTGGCCTGGACTGCCAGGTTGCCCAGATAGACGATGAGAACGGCAGGGCGACGGTGGGTGACTGGTTGCTGTTTGATCCTCAAAAGCAGCGGGCTGTGCGGTGCCTGGCGCGCAAGAGTCTGTTCAAACGCATTGCGCCGGGAACCGAGCGGCGTGAGCAATTGATCGCTGCCAATGTGGATACTGTCTTCATCGTCTCGTCCTGTAACCAGGACTTCAACGAGGCCCGCCTGGAGCGCTACCTGGCGATCGCACGTGAAGCAGGTGTCATGGCGGTGGTGGTTCTGACCAAGGCAGACCTGTGCGAAGACCCGGCTGCTTTTATTCAGCGGGCGGCGGGCCTGGCGCCGGCCATCGTGGTTGAGGCGGTCAATGCGCTGGCTATAGATTCGCTGGACTGTCTGCAGTCCTGGCTGGGTAAAGGACAGACTATTGCTCTATTGGGTTCATCCGGGGTGGGAAAAACCACCCTCAGTAACACCCTGATGGGTTTGCCGTTGATCCGGGGTGAACACGGTGCAGGCGGCCTGGCTACGGCTGCAATCCGGGAGGATGATGCCAGGGGTCGCCACACCACGACATCACGGTCACTTCATTTGCTGCCTGGCGGTGCGTGGTTGATGGATACGCCGGGCATGAGAGAACTTCAGATCAGCGATGTGAAAGCAGGCCTGGAGGATGTGTTCGCAGAGATTTCTGTACTGGTAAGGCAATGCCGTTTTTCCGATTGCGAACACCAGGAAGAACCTGGCTGTGCGGTACAGGCGGCGCTGGATGCAGGTACGATCGATGAAGACCGGCTCAAACGCTGGCGGAAACTGGCCCGCGAAGAAGCGCATAACTCGGCCACCATTGCAGAAAAGCGTGAACAGGGGCGAAAGTTTGGGCGCATGTACAAAGACGCCATCAACGCAAAGAAACTGCAGAATCGAAACTAAGGGTCGGAAGCATAAGAATAATTGGGGTCAGAGTAAAAACTAATGCTTAATCTTTGCCTTTGGTTTCGGCCCCCTCTTAAGATGGCGTTGACGCTGCCCTGTGAGCTGTTCGACCTCGCTACGAAAGCGTTCACTTCCCAAAACCAGCCCCGTGTTTGCGGCATTGCGGACCTCATCCACAAATGCCTTGTCCAAATCACTTTCAAAGAGATCTCGGTAGGCAGTTAGTCTCAGAAAACGGGTGGGGCCTAATGCCTGGTACTCAGGGTGTGGCGTCCACATTCTGACTTGCACTCCAAACGCATGTGCCCGGTAGCTCGACCACAGGTAGTCTGCCGGATCGTCCACCATGCCAGCTCGTACCGGGTTCAACTCAATGTAGCGCAGGCGAGAGCTGTAGCCATGCAAGGAACCGAAGGTTCGTAATGGCAAAGCGAAGCCGTTGCGCGTGCTGACAAGCCAACAGGTATTCACGATCCTGAACGATGCTCGATTTAAAACGACCTTCGAAGAGTGTGCCGGTGCGTCGATAGGTAAAGTTAAAGTGCCGAACATAAAGCCGGCCAGGATATTGCATTGTCCGGGAAATGCCGGACCAACAGGACGGTGTCATGAGCAGATGAACATGGTTGGTCATGAACACCCAGGCATGAATATTCACGCTAAACTTCAGGGAAGCTTCCAACAACCAGTTTGCGTAGGCCTTGAGGTCCGCGTCAGAAGCGAAGCAAACCTGTCGATTGTTACCCCGCTGGATTACATGTACAGGCAATCCGGGCGGACAC
>DATFLY010000103.1:0-33163 GCA_035267185.1 Lysobacterales bacterium
CTCTGATAACGTGTTCGTGGCGACGGTTTACATTGGCGAGGTCAAGGCAGCATTGGATAGCGGACAGATTTCCCGCGAGTTTTTCGACCTGCTGACTATTGCGATCAACACGGGAACCAACATTCCTTCAGTGGCCACGCCCAACGGGCAGGCAGCCTTCCTGTTCCTGCTGACCTCGGCACTGGCGCCGCTGATTCGCCTGAGTTACGGAAAGATGGTGGTCCTGGCATTGCCCTACACCATCATGATGACCATTACGGGCCTGTTAGCAACAATTTACATTCTCCCGCAGATTTGACCAGTCGCGGCGAGGACGCCGCTCCTACAGGCATCGTGGGAGTTTCCGCGTACTTGTAGGAGCGGCGCCCTCGCCGCGACCTGGTTATCTAAATATCAGCCAAGTCAGGTAGCCAATCAGGAAGATGATGATTGGAAGAACCACAATCATGGCCTTGCGTGCCATGTTCATCATTTTTGCACCGGAATCCTGCATTTTTTCAGCACGATCCTGCAGCTTTTCCGCCCGTTCATACTGGACCTTGAACATTTCGAATTGCTGGCGCTGAAGCTCAAGCGCGTCATTTTGCCGCTGTAACTGAATTTTCTGGTTGCTGAGGATGTCCTTCAGAACATCCACGACTTCATTTTCCGAGCTCACATAAACCCCCTGAACGACGAAACAATCTTCGCTAAGACTTCCCCTGATGGTGCTGCACATGGATGTCCAAACGGGCGAAGCCCGCGAATGCTTGAAAATCACACTTTTCAAGCATGAGATGCGAGTCGGGCAGGAGCACAGATCAAAGCCGACGTGATGAAAAGACCGAAGGTCTGTAATCAGGAGGCGACATCGTCGTGCGCCCGATCTTGCTCATTTAATAAGACCCGGCGATATAGTGCGAAAGTTGTTCCACCTCGTGTTCTTTCTCAACCAGCATATGCTTGACGAGATCACCGAGCGAAACAATTCCGAGCATGACTTCGCCATCCGACACGATCAGGTGCCGGCAACGGCAGGTGGTCATGGTCTCCATTGCTGTTTCAACGGCATCTCCCGGACCAACTGTAATCAGTGGGGAAGACATGACCTGGCTCACCAGCGTGGTATTGGATGAACGGCCCTTGAGGGCAATTTTCCGCATGTAGTCGCGTTCTGTGAAAATGCCGGTTGGCACCTCGCGTTCGGTGATCACAAGCGCGCCAATGTTCGCATCTGACATGATGCCGATGGCCACTCTGACCAGAGTTTCCTTATCGATTGTTACAACAGCGCCGCCTTTCCGATCCAGTACTTCCCGTATCGTAGCCATAGTTCTATAAGACCGATGTATGTCTTACTGAGTTTAGTAGGTGGTCGGGAATTTACAATGCCGTTCCAGAGATTATTCGCGCCGCCTGGAGATAACCGTGTATTCAGCTTCGATGATTTCGGATTGCTGGGCGGGTTCAGAACGGGCCTGTGTTGGTTCTTCCGATGCGGGAACCGCACCGCTTCTGCGCAACCACCAACGACGTATGGAGAACACCACCCAACCCAGCAGGCCAAGAACCGCCACGCCAGCCAGAACGAAAATACCGAAGATGAAAGCACCGACAATCACGAGAATCGCAAACAACGAAGCAAGGATTCTGCTCACGGGGTTCATCGGTGGGGGTGTTATGTAATATTGCGCCATGAGTGATAATTGGGGCCATAAACCAGGCGAGTCAATGAAAATGGACCAAAGCGATCAACAATCTGCCCTGTGCAAGCTATCTGATATCGGTGTCGCGGGCAAGGAAGTTCGTGTCAACACCGATGCGGGCGTGCACTGGCTGATGATATTTCACCGTGAAGACAGGCTGACCGCCTGGCAGAACGCCTGCCCTCACCAGGGCCGGGCATTGAACTGGGCACCGGACAAATTCCTGTTTAGTGAGGAAGGCTTACTGGTTTGTTGCCACCATGGGGCGACATTCGATCTTGCAAACGGTCGATGCTCGGATGGTCCCTGCAAAGGTGCGCAACTCAAGGCGGTCGAGGTTGTTGTCAATGACGGCGAGGTTTTTCTCAAAGTGAATCAATAGATAATGTTAACCATGGTCAGCATCACCACGATGAAGATCACACTCATTGGACTCCCCACCCGAATGAAATCGGCTACCCGGTAGCCACCGGGCCCCATGATCAGGGCATTGACCTGGTGAGTGGGAAGAATAAAGGCATTTGAAGTTGAAAGTGCCACGATCAGGGCGTACATGGTCGGGCTTGCGCCGGTCGCCAGCGCGATGCTGACCGCGATCGGAACCAGGATCGTGGTTGCCCCCACGTTCGACATAACCAGGCTGAACAGCGTCGCCATGACTGCCAGCGCCACCTGGATGGCAATCTCCGGCACGTCGCCCAGAATGACCATGATTTCCTGGGCAATCCAGGCAGCTGTGCCACTGCGTTCCATGGCATGTCCCAGCGGAATCAGGCTGGCGAGCAGAAACACAGTTTTCCAGCTTACAGATGCGTAGGCCTCATCCATGCTGAGCACACCAGTCAACACCATTCCCAGTGCGCCCACCAGCAGACAGATGGAAAGCCGGAAATCCGTGAACATAATCAGGCCGATGGACAAAGCGAAAAAGATCAGGGCATGGGCCACTTTCTGTGGCCGCATTTCTTCCTGGGGAATGTCAGTGGCGACGATAAAATCACGCTCCCTGGAAACGTTGGAAAGGTTGCGCCATGTGCTGTGACTGACCAGACAATCGCCAACGTCCATGACCATGTCCTTGGCATCTTCAGTGAAAATCTCGCCTCGGCGATTCACTGCCAGAACACTGATGCCATAACGCTGTCGAAGCTGTGCGTCACCAATTGTCTGCCCGATCAACCGCGAACCAGGAGGAATAACCACCTCTGATATACCCGCTCGACTCGCGTTGAACAATCCTCCGAAAGTCCTCAGACGCGGCTGAACACGACATTGGTTGTCCAGCGCAAACCGACCGACCACATCACGGGTACCCATCACACCCAGGATGGTACCCACCCAGATCATTTCATCAGAAGGTGGTGCCAGTCTTGGCTCCTCGGTGTTGCGGATGGCAAGCAGCAAAGGGGCATCTTCAAGCTGCTCTGCATCGCCTACCCTCATCCCCACCAACGGAGAATCAACTGTCACCAGCAACTCGTAGACATCGCCCTTGATTCCATAGACATCAGCGAAATAGGTCTTGGTCCGCGCGGGTGCCCCGGTAGCGGTCTCCTTGTGCTCAGGCAGCAGCAGCTGACCACCCAGGAGGAAATAGGCGATACCAACGGTCAACAATGCCAGGCCAACCGGCGTGACATCAAACAGATCGAAAGTTTGCAGGGTTTCAACACCGGGCGGCAGGGAGGTGTTGGCATTGATGATCAGGTCATTGAGCAGGATCAGGGGAGAAGATCCAACCATGGTCAGAGTGCCACCAAGAATGGCGCAAAAACCCATTGGCATCAGCATTCTTTGAAGTGGGATTTTTGCACGGGTGGAAATCCTGGACATCACCGGCATGAACAATGCAGTGGCTCCAACATTCTGCATCAGCCCGGAAATGATGCCCACTGTCCCGGAAACCATTGGCACAATTCGACTGGCAGTTTTTCCACCCACTTTAAGAATCTTTGCTGCAACAACCGTCATGACGCCGGTCCGGTCGAGCCCGGCCCCCAGGATCATGACCGCAATGATTGAAATGACTGCATTGGAAGCGAACCCATCGAAAAGCTGCAAGGGAGGAACCAACCCAAGCAGGCCCAGTACCACCATGACCGAAATCGCGGCGATATCAACCCGTAACAGTTCGGAAACAAACAGGCCTATGGTTGCCCCCAGTACCAGCAGGACCAGCATCATGTCGCCTGTAAGGGTAAGCCCGGTTTCCATCAGGCACGCCGCTCGTACAACAAATCGAATACATCGTGACCAAGACGCTGGCCGCGTGTCTCAAAATGGGTCTGCGGACGCCAGTCCGGCCTGGGACAGTAAACGCCCTCTTTAGCCCTGTTCCGGAACTGATCGCTGCTGCTCAATACCTCGGTCATATGCTCAGCATAAGGTGCCCAGTCAGTTGCAAGGTGCAGGATCGCGCCGGGTTTCATGCAGCTGGCAAGTTGCTTCACGAAGGGAGGCTGGATAATGCGTCGCTTGTGATGACGCTTCTTGGGCCAGGGGTCAGGAAAGTAAATTCGAATTCCCGCCAGTGATGCAGGCGGTATGCACTCTGCCATGAATTCAACAGCGTCTTCACAGGCGATTCGAACATTTGGAATTTCTTTTTCTTCAAGCGCCATCAGGAGCCTGCCAACACCGGGCCGGTGAACCTCGATCCCGATGAAATCCTGCTCGGGATATGCGACAGCGGTTTGCCAGGTGGCATCGCCATTGCCAAATCCGATCTCAACAATGACTGGCGCTTCGCGACCAAAAAGCTCTGTAAAACTGAGCCGGCCACGATTCTTTTCAGAGTCGATACCGAACTGAGGCCAAAGCTGATCCAGTGCTTTTTCCTGAGCGCTGGTCAGGCGACCACCTCGAATAACAAAACTTCGTACCGGACGCTTTCCGGGTCGATTCTGCCCTGTAGGGTCAGGGCCCGTCATTCAGCCGATGGTGCCGTCTATCGGGGATGAAGCGCTGGCATATCTTTTCCTCGGGATCCGGCCTGCCAGAAATGCCTCGCGACCGGCGGCCACGGCCTTTTTCATTGCCGATGCCATCAACACCGGATCACGGGCGCCGGCAATGGCTGTATTCATCAGGACGCCGTCACAGCCCAGTTCCATTGCAATGGCTGCATCTGACGCCGTTCCAACACCCGCGTCGACGATGATCGGGACGGTCGCTTCTTCGACAATGCTAAGGATGTTGTAGCGGTTCTGGATTCCCAGGCCAGAACCAATCGGTGCGGCCAGCGGCATGACAGCAACGCAACCCATGTCGGCAAGTTCACGCGCCATGATGGGATCGTCATTGGTATACACCATCACCTGGAAGCCATCATCAACCAGCTCCCTTGTCGCACGAATGGTCTCGGTGATGTGCGGGAAAAGGGTTTTTTCATCGCCCAGCACTTCAAGCTTTACCAACGGATGCCCGTCCAGCAACTCCCGACCGAGCTGACAGGTGCGCACGGCATCCCTGGCGGTAAAACAACCGGCTGTATTTGGAAGAATGGTAAATTCATCCGGTGGCAACACTTCAAGCAGATTGGGCTCATTGTCCTGTTGGCCGATATTGCTTCGGCGAATGGCAACGGTAACGATTTCGGCACCTGCTGCCAGTGTCGCTGCCCTGGTCTGTTCAAAATCCCTGTATTTGCCGGTTCCGGTCAGCAAACGAGACCGATATTCCCGGCCGGCTATGACCAGGGATTTCTGGCTGCCTCCCCACTCTGTAAACTTGTTTTCAGCACTACTCATTGATTTTCGCAATCCTCAACCGCCGCCGATGGCCTGCACGACTTCCACGCGATCGCCCGGGCTGAGCGAACGTTGCTGGTGCAGCGTGCGCGGGACAATCACTTCATTGACTTCAACCGCGACCCTGCGGCCCGGAGGCAGCAAAGATTCAAGCAATTGTTCCACGGTGATGCTGTCGTCGACAGTGTGCGGCTTTCCGTTAAGCATAATGTCCATAAGCAAACCATTGTACATCGGCCTGACCGGACGGAAAGACAGACTTGAAGTATTTAAGCGTATCTTCGTCAAAGATAAAATCAAGGCTTGAAAATTGCATTCCGAAGGCCCAATCTGAACCCATGACCATGAAAAACCACCCTGAAGACCCGTCTTCCGATTCTTCGGAATTTTCAGGCTATCTGGACCAACAGATGCTGATCGCCATGCCCGGCATGCTGGATGATAATTTCGTGGGCAGCGTGACACTGATGTGCCAGCACAATGATGAAGGCGCCGTGGGCATCACCATTAACCGACTATCGGAATTTTCGCTGGGAGAAATTCTGGCCCAGCTCCAGATTGACTGCAGCGACGAAGAACTCCGAAAATCACCGGTTCTGGAAGGCGGACCGGTCGCACCTGACCGTGGTTTTGTTCTTCATTCTCCCTGTGAAGGTTTTGAGTCCAGCATGAAGATTGCTGAAGACATCATGGTGACCACTTCTCGTGATGTACTGGCAGCGATCGCCCGGGGCGAGGGTCCTGACCGGTTTGTTGTCGCGCTGGGCTACGCAGGATGGGGTGGCGGACAACTCGAAGGTGAAGTGATGCAAAACGCGTGGCTCACCGTCGAGGCTGACAGCGACATTGTTTTCGATTCCCCCCTGCCCCAGCGATTCACCATGGCGCTGGATCGATTGGGCATCAAGGTTGACCGCTTGCACGGCAGTGCAGGTAATGCCTGAGTGCAACCATGGAAAAGGATGACAGGCCGCATGGCTCCATCCTTTGTTTTGATTATGGCAAACGTCGCATCGGAGTGGCTGTAGGCCAGACCATCACAGGTACCGCGACTTCCCTGGCCGTGGTTTCAAATGGCGACAAGCCGGACTGGTCAGAAATCTCCAGGCACGTGACTGAATGGAAGCCATCCGGATTTGTCGTGGGGCTTCCTCTTTCTGTCGATGGCGAAGAAACCAGGATGTCTGCGCGTGCCCGGGCGTTCGGAAATAAACTCTCTGGTCGTTATGGCATCAGTGTCTGTTACCAGGATGAACGCCTGACCTCCGTGGATGCCCAACGCGAATTTGCCGTGCTGCGCGCAGCAGGTGGTGCAAAGCGAAAGGATGCCGGACGGCTGGACGCGGTCGCTGCTAAAATCATCCTGGAAAACTGGCTTCAGAACCAATGAAAATGAACGCGCCAACAGCAGGCCCAGCGGCAGATTGTAAATGAAGCACCTGACGGATATCGGTGATTGCAGCCCGAAGCAACTGATTTCAATTCTGCAACTGGCCGCAAACATTGCCCAGGACCCGGATCACCTGGTAGATACGTTGTCTGGTCGACTCCTGGTTAACCTCTTTTATGAAGCCAGCACCCGTACCCGGGTTTCATTTGAGGTGGCCGCCAAACGACTTGGCATGCACGTGGTCAATGTGTCGGCATTGGGCAGTTCGGTTGAAAAAGGCGAGTCTCTCGAGGACACGTTTCACACCATCCAGGCCATGATGCCGGACTGCGTGGTGGTTCGGCACCCCGATCAGGGCACCGCGCTCAAGCTGGCCGAAATTGCCGACCCCGGGATCCATGTCATCAATGCCGGAGATGGCATTGCCGCGCACCCCACCCAGGCGCTGCTCGATGCGCTGACACTCAAGCAAGGGTTTGAAACATTGAGCGAGGTACGCCTCGTCATGGCAGGAGACATCCGCCACTCCCGGGTCGCTCGTTCCAGCATCCGCTTGCTGACGCTTCTTGGCATCGGTGAAATTCGATTGTGTGGTCCCGATGGGTTCGTTCCTCCGATAGCAGAATTGGCCGATGGCAATGCACCGGTTACCTGCCATGACAAACTGGAGGATGCGGTCAAAGGCGCCAATGCCATCATGATGTTGCGGATTCAGAAAGAGCGCATTATCGATGTTAACGTCCCGGGCGCTGATGAATATCATCATAAATGGGGGCTTCGCCAGGAACACCTCGAACTCGCCGCGCCAGGATGCCGGGTCTTGCACCCGGGCCCGATGAACCGCGGCGTCGAAATCGCTTCCGAAGTGGCAGACGGCCCACGTTCATTGATCAAAACCCAGGTGCGCAATGGCCTGTATGTCAGAATGGCATTATTGCAAAAGCTGCTGACCTGAGCCGGAGACCGGACATGAAAAGAATTTGTGTGTACTGCGGCTCAAACCCGGGACGACTTCCCGAATATACCGAAGCAGCCGAGCAACTCGGTGCGCTCCTGGCAAGCAATGGCATGGGGCTGGTCTACGGTGGCGCGAGTGTGGGGATCATGGGCAGAGTCGCTGATGCCACGCTCAGGGGCGGCAGCGAAGCCATCGGCGTCATTCCGGCCGCACTTGCTTCGAAAGAAATCGCGCACGCAGGACTGACAGAGCTTCATGTCGTCGAATCAATGCACGAGAGAAAGGCCATGATGGCAGAGCTGTCCGATGGGTTCATTGCCCTGCCCGGTGGCTGGGGCACCATTGAAGAAATTTTCGAAGCCCTGACCTGGGCGCAACTGGGTTTTCATCGCAAGCCATGCGGGCTACTGAACATCGCCGGTTACTACGACCATCTCGAAGCATTTCTTGAGCATGCGATGAAAGAACAGTTTGTGAAATCCGAATACCGTCCCATGATCATGATTGAGAATAACCCGGAGATTCTTTTGGATCGTTTCCGGACGTACCAGCCACCCAAAGTCAGAAAGTGGATTGAAAAAGACCAGACCTGAGCCGGAACCTGCCAGCAGTGTTAAAAATTCGAGCCATCGACCACATTGTGCTTCGCACTGAAAATCCCCAGGCGCTGGTGGATTTCTATCAGGATGTGCTGTCCTGCACCGTGGAGCGCCAATTATCGCCTGAGGTTGGCCTGATCCAGTTGCGGGCCGGTGCTTCACTCATCGATATCGTTGCGCTGGACAGCAAACTGGGACGCGCCGGCGGTGGCCCACCGGATCCGCAAGCAGGAAACCTGGATCATTTCTGTCTGCAGATTGAAGATATGGATGAAGAGGGTCTTTCTGCCTGGCTGGAAAGTCACAACATCAATGCAGGAAATTTCGAAAGGCGCTATGGCGCGGAAGGATTCGGAAACTCGGTTTACATCTCAGATCCTGACGGCAACACCGTCGAACTCAAAGTCGCGGCTGACTAATCGACGCCGAATGCTGACTCGAAGCGCCAGGTTCGGGTGATGTGCAGAATGTCCACCCGCTCACGAATATTGTCCGGTAAAGGCGCGTAAGGCGAGGCCAGGCGGACAATCTCTATGGCAGCGCGATCAATTTCACGCCTCCCCGAACTGCGAGTCACGTCCACACCTTCTACAGAACCGTCGTGCCTGATGCCAACGGTCAGCACCAGGTCGCCTTTAAGTCGCTTGTTTCGAAGTTCGGTCGGATAATTCAGGTTGCCGACCCGCTCAACCTTGGCCACCCACGCACTCATATAACTGGCAAACTCGTATTGCTGTGTGTTGGCCGATATGTATTCGCGCCGGGGAAGTTTTGATCGAAACGGCTGCTGTCGACTGAGTTCAGGCTGAAGGGTGGCCATCTCCATGCTCTCTCGTCGCAACTGCGCTGCCGTTGGTGACTCGGGCTCGGGCGTTTCGATACGGGTCAGCTCTTCGGGTGTTTCGGTCATCGTTTCTGCCGCAATGACCTCTCTTTCCATCTCCTGCTCTTCGGGAATCAGCTCTTCGGCCTGCATCATGTCTTCGCCAAGGTTCTGGTTTGGAAACATGCCGCTTAAATCATTCGCCGGACGGGTTTTTTCCTCCTGTTCTTCCTCCCCTCCGCCACGCTGTGCTGCCTGGGCAAGATAATCGGGCTCCTCAGGCGTCTCTTCAGATCGCCAGTTCACCAATACAACATCCAGGGTTTCAACAATTTTGGGAGGGGGGCTGACCGTCAGGCCGAACGAAATGCCAAAAACGACCAGCGCATGAAGCGCGGTGGCCGCCACCAGGCAGACCGAGAACCGGTCGTGAATCCATTCAGTCGCACCGTTCATTTCAGGTCCTTACGACACCTCATGTATCCAGATACAGGACGTAATTATCATACCCCCAATTCTGATATGACACCCGGATTCCCGGTTAGCCGGCCAATCGCGACTCCAGTGAGTCAAACAGGTCTCCGGCGATATTCAGGCCATGAGCCGCGTCCAGTTCCCTGATGCATGTAGGGCTTGTGACATTGATTTCCGTCAGCCACTCACCAATCACATCAAGCCCGGCAAAGATGATGCCGCGACGTTTGAGTTCAGGCGCCACCTGTGAACAGATCCAGTAATCCCGCTCGTTCAACGGGACAGGTTTACCCGTGCCGCCCTTGGCCAGGTTGCCCCTGAAATCACCCTCACCAGGCAGCCTGGCCAGCGCATATGGCGCCGGCTCTCCATCGACCAGCAAAATACGTTTGTCTCCCTGGGTTATTTCAGGAATATAACGTTGCACCATTACCTGCTCATGATTGTCCTGGGTCACCGCTTCAATAATGACATTCAGGTTGGGATCGCCGGGCTTCAGCTGGAAAATGGATTCCCCGCCCATTCCATCAAGCGGCTTGATCACGGAAAGTCCGTGTTCTTCAACAAATGAACGAATGGTGTCCGTTCGCCGCGTGATGGCCATGGGCACACAACACTGTGGAAACCACGCGATGAAGCATTTCTCATTGGCGTCCCGCAGCGATTGCGGATCGTTAACCACCAAAACACCATCGCGCTGCGCCAGCTCCAGGAGGTAGGTGGTATAGATGTAATCCATATTGAACGGAGGGTCCTTTCGCATCAGCAATATGTCGAGATCAGCCAGCGGCCGGTGGCTTCGCTCACCAAGCGTGAACCAGTCGTCGTTGTCATCACGCACTTCCAGGGGAGCCATCCTGCCCCAGGCCGCACCAGCCTTTAGTTCGACATCGGCAGATTCCATGTAAAGGACTTCATGTCCCCTTCGCTGTGCCTCCAGCAACATTGCGAAAGTGGAGTCCTTATAGGGCTTTATTCGGGCTATCGGATCCATTACAACTGCCGTTGTAATACCAGTCTTGCTGGCCGGAACTGACTTAATCATTACATTTGCTCACTGGTGCTCGGTTCAGGTGAAGTATTATGAGACCATGGGGAATTGTTGCAATACCAAAGAGATGATAAATCAACTCTGACAGCTAAGCCGTTGTAACTACTGGCATCTGTACCCTGCGTGGAGTAGACTAGGATGTCCCGGTCCATTAAGGGGGCCGTAACGTGTTCAGGTGCAAAGCCAGGCTGGCGACGCCCCAGGAATTGAATCAGGGATGGAATTATGACTGTAGAACACTCATCGGGCACAGCCCCGAACATAGATGAAACGAATGCAGACGCGACGGCTGCGGAATCCGGTAGTGGGCTGAACGCAGTAAATGGTTCAACAGGGGCCCATACTGCCTCGTCTGCCCAAAACGACATCAAGATACTCGTCGTTGACGACAGCGCGACCATTCGACGTTCGGCAGAAACCATGCTTACATCGGCGGGATTTGACGTCGTGACAGCTGAAAACGGTTTCGAAGCCCTTTCCAAGGTTGCAAGACACAACCCACAGCTCATTTTTGTCGACATTATGATGCCTCGTCTGGATGGTTATCAGACCTGCGCAATCATCAAGAACAATGAGCGTTATCGATCGACTCCCGTCATCATGCTGACAAGTAAGGATGGTCTTTTTGACCAGGCACGGGGCCGGGTCGTGGGGTCTGACCTTTACCTGACCAAACCCTTCACAAAGGAAGAACTTCTAGGGGCGGTCCAACAGCACGCGACCAGTTAACCAGGCTGGCTCACGTGTCCAGAAACAAGGATTGTTAACGGACAGATGGCTGACGGCAAGGATAAATCAACAAGTTCAAACATCGCTTTTGCAAAACTCCTGGAATACGAGGAGCGCAGCGAGTCATTTGCACCTGGCCAGGGCCAGGGGCGAGGACCAAGTGGTGAGTGGAGCGGGGTCACATTTCGCATGGGCGAAGCTCGCCTTGCGTGTGACAACGAACGCATCCAGGAAATTCTCTCTTTTCCACAATCAACTCCTGTACCTGGCTCCAAACCATGGATACTGGGCCTGGCGAATGTCCGCGGCGCACTGTTGACGATTGTTGACCTTGGTTGGTTTGTGACAGGAAAACGATCGAGCATTACCGTGCGCAGCAGATTGCTTTCGTCGCAGTTGCAAAAAGCGCCGGTTGGATTATTAATCGATGAGGTTTATGGCCAGAGGCACTTTCTCGACCAGGATGCAATGGATGCAGAGGTGGAGGAAGATTCACCTCTTAGTGGCCTGATATCAAAGAAGCACCAGGTTGGTTCGGAAACCTGGCATGAACTCGATCTTGACCAGTTGTTTACTTCCCAGGAGTTTCTGAACGGTGCAGCTGACTAATTTGGTAAGGGGATAGAATGATGGCGGAAAAGTCATCACAAAAGGGATTCCTTGGAGGCAAGGTGCAATCTCGTGCACGCAAACTGGCCAGGCAAAACGTTGTCCATGAAAGGTCAGGGTTTTTCTACATCCTGACCGCTGTACTGATTGGCCTGTTGCTGTTTGCAGCAGCGACTTTTTACCTTGTGGTCAGAGACAGTCGTAACGAACAGGAATGGGTTGCACTGTCCACCGATGTCCAGGTTGTGTCCCAGCAATTGGCAAAATCCGCTTCCGAAGCCGCCTCAGGTGTATTCGACGCGTTTTTCGCACTCGGAGATGCACGATCCATTATTGAGGAAGACATGAAGGCCCTGAGTGATGGTGACCCATTGCTGAGTCTTCCCGCTGTACCTTCCGGCCTTCAGGATGAGTTGCTGGTGGTCGATGAGACCTGGCAGCGCATGAATGCCAACACCTTTGACGTGATCGAACGCGAAACTAAAGTTCTTGAGATCGCGGATGCCAGTGAACGCTTTATTAGCCTGATCCCTCGTGTGCAGACACTCACGGATCAGGCAATGCAGGAACTGACCCAGAACAATGCGCCCAGCCAGCAGATATTCGTGGTGGGCCGGCTGCTGGTATTGTCCGACCGGATCCTGAGACACCTCAGGGCCATCCTGGATGGCGGGCAGGCAGCAGTGACTGCCGAACAACAATTCGAGCAGGAAGTCGGTTTTTTTGACCAGATGCTTGATGCGCTGCTGCGCGGCAGTCAGCAGATGGGGGTCTCACAGGTCCGCAATGCCGAGGCACTGAACGCACTTGGGCAAGTACGCCAGATCATACTGGATGCCAGGCCCGATATAGACCTTCTGCTTCAGGGGTCTTCTGAACTTCTGCAGGTCAGGGAATCTGCCGATGCCATCGTGATCGACTCCCAGACCATATTCGAACAAGCGCGTACCTTAACTCAACAGTTACAGAATCGTCGCAGTGTCACCATCTGGCCTTCTCTGACCACCGGCGTGATCGCGCTTGTCATCTCACTCGGGCTGATCACCTACCTGGTTTACACCTTCCTGACAGCTGAGCGACGTCGTGCCTCATTCGCCGGAGAGCAAAACCAGCGAAACCAGACAGCCATTTTGCGTCTGCTCGATGAGATGAGCTCACTGGCTGAAGGCGATCTGACGGTGAAAGCCACTGTTTCAGATGACGTCACAGGGGCCATAGCCGATTCCGTTAATTACACCGTGGAACAACTTCGTGAAGTGGTCCAGGGCATCAACACAACAGCCCAGACAGTGCTCGAATCAGCTGAAGAAACCAAGCAGCGAACCTCGAGCGTGGCCAAGTCGTCCGGCAAGCAGGCAGAACAGGTTCGACAGGTCACCAACACCATTAATGAGATGTCGGAATCGTTCAATGACATGGCCAAGCGCTCCCGTGAATCGAACGACGTTGCACAACGATCAGTAGAGCATGCCAACAAGGGTTCTGAAATGGTGCAGCAGAGCATCGCCGGAATGGACAACATCCGCGATCAGATCCAGGACACATCAAAACGGATCAAGCGTCTGGGTGAGTCATCCCAGGAGATCGGCGATATCGTGGAAATCATCAACGGCATCGCGGAACAAACCAATATTCTTGCCCTTAATGCCGCCATACAATCCGCTTCTACAGGGGGTGCTGGTCGTGGATTTGCAGTTGTGGCTGACGAGGTTCAACAACTCGCAGAACGCGCAACCAATGCAACGCGTCGCATCGAAATGCTGGTACAAACCATTCAGGCAGATACTTCAGAAGCCATTGCCTCCATGGAAAACACAACGGCTGAGGTCGTTTCCGGCGCCAAGAAGTCAGAAGATGCCGGCGAGGCGCTGGGACAGATCAAGACAGTGTCCAAAGACCTGTCCAACCTGATCGATGAAATCGCCACCTCAGCGCAGACGCAGTCCAATGTTGCAAACAAGGTGGCAGGTGAGATGAATGCCATCCTCGACATCGCGATCAAGACGTCAGAAGGGTCAAACCAGACCGCCACGTCAATGGGGGCATTGGCGGAAAAAGTGGCAAGGCTCAGCGAATCGGTGGCCGACTTCAAGCTTCCATCGGATAAGTTCTAGAATGAAAGGAAGATGAAGACAAACGCACTTATAAACAGGGGGATCGACTCATGATGCTGGAAGGCTCAAATCAGAGCACGGCAATCAGCTGGATTCGTGAGGATCTGGATAAGTGCCTCGAACAGGTTCGCGACAACCTTGAGGAATTCTCGGAAGAACCGGATGAGCGAAGGCTGATCCAGTTTGTCCAGGACAAGCTTGAGCAACTCAACCTGACATTTGTCACGATGCAGCAAGACGGCGCCACCATGCTGACGGATGAAATGATCGCGGTGGGTGGCAACATCCTGCACAACAAGGATGCAAACCTGGAAGAATCCCTGTCCGCCCTGAGTGATGCGATTGTTGTTTTACCCTCATATCTGGACCGCCTGCAGGCAGGTCACGATGATCTTCCCATCCTGTTGCTGCCCACGCTGAATGAGCTGCGGGCTTCCTACGACGAATCCATGTTGTCGGAAGGAACGTTGTTTGCACCTGACCTTGATGTCCGGATCGGCGATATCCAGAGCCATCCTGACGAACCGGTCAGTGCGGCTGACTTTGACCAGTTCGCCCAGAAAATTCGTGCCCAGTACCAGACTGCCCTGCTCAACTGGCTCAAGGAACAACAGAAAATTGAGCTGCTTGAACCGTTGCTCAAAGTCTCACGAACCCTTTTCCTGAGACTGCAGAGAAACAGCCTGAGAAGGTTGTGGTGGATTGCAGAACACATTATTGAAGGCCTCCAGGCAGGTGTGGTCGATAACGACCTTCCGCTGCGACGAATGTTTGCAAGACTGGACCTCAACCTGAAATCGATGGTTGAAGGCGGAGAGGATGGCCCGTCAGAGGACGCCATCACCGCCCTTTCAAGAGCGCTGCTTTTTCACGTGGCAGCGGCCCGCAGTGGTTGTCGCCCGGTCGATGAATTGCGAGACCATTTCAGGCTTGAAGAAATTATTCCTGATCGCCATGCACTTTTGCGTGCACGAGGCGCGGTGACTGGCCGTGATGCCCGTTTGTTCGCCTCTATTGGACAGGCGATCCGGGAAGAAATGGTTTCAATCAAGGATTCGCTTGATATGGAACTGCGCACCGGTCGCATCGATTCCGAAGCGCGTTCCGCCATTGTTTCTTCGCTGATCCAGCTGAGCGATACCCTCGAGTTACTCGATCTGCCGGTGCCGGCTGCTGCATTGCAGGGCCTGTTGCCCTCGCTTGAACTCACCCGGGAAGTCGAGAATTTCGAACTGGATTCACCACTGCTGAGCCTTGCACAACAATTGCTTGAGGTTGAGTCGGTACTCGACAAACACATCCAGCTGCTGGGCGAACCCCTGGAAGAAGCTGACGGTGAAAGCGACATCATGCTGCCCAATTTTGAGCAGCGCCAGATCGTCTCACGCATGCTTGACGAGGCAGTCACCAGTCTGCACGAGGCCCAGGAGGCCATTCGAGAACGATTGGAAAACGGCGGCGAAGCTGATTTCACTTCACCATTGCAGCATATCTCCGGCGCAATGTTTGTTGCCGGGCAGATGGAAGTAGCAAAGCTGACTGACAAGCTTGAAGGGGCATTCAATGCCTGCCTGATGGGCCTGGGACCGAACGAGGAAGAGCCGGGAATGGCTCTGATCATGCTGACTGATGCCGTTGCGGCACTCGAACTGTACCTGACGGGCTGCCGTGATGAACAAGCCAACAGCCTGAAGTTTCTCGACATCATGCAGGACCGGCTGGAAGGGCTACCGGAAGCATCCGCGAGCGGCCAGGTGGTCAAACGCACGGTCGTCAAGCTTCCGCAGCGTCATGGACCAAGAATCGAACAACCGGCGGCCGAAACAAAATCGGCTGATACCGGGACGCCTCCTGCCCAACATGCAGAGGCCAGGGCTGAAACTGGATCCGAGGCTGTAGACCAGCTGCCTTCTGCCATTGACTCAAGCATGCAGGATGTATTCCTCGAGGAATTCGGGGAAGTCCGTCGTGAACTCGAGGAAAGTATTTCCACCTGGCTGACCGATACCTCGCGGCGCAAGCCACTGGAAGAAATTCGCCGTGGATTTCATACACTCAAAGGCAGCGGCAGAATGGTGGGCGCCAAAGAGCTGGGGGATTTCAGCTGGCGCATTGAGAGCATGCTCAACCGCATTCTTGAAAAGAAAGTTGAGACGACCGAGAGCATTGCAGATTTCCTGCGTGTTTCAGTGGACGCACTGCCTTCACTGAAACAGCGCATGCTGCAGGAACCGACTGAACTCACGGTAGCTGGCGTCAGGCGACTTTCAGAGGCTGCGAAACAAATCTCTGGCGGCGACAAATTCGAAATAAGTGATCTGGAAGAAGCCATACCAGCAGCAATTCTGTATCCCGACCAGGCCAGCGAGCAGACTGACCAGGGCACCCATGATTCAACGCTGATACAACTCATGGTGGGCGAAATCCGCCAGTACCTGGATGCACTCGAACCTTACGTGTCAGCAGCCGAATCCGGATCGCCGGTCAAAGCCAGCATCGACCAGGTTCGCGCAGTTCATTCACTGGCTGGCAGTCTTGCACTAGCACCTGCCGGTGATGAGGCAAAGCTGGCAAGAGTGCTTGAGGGCTATCTGCAGGCACAATCATGGGCAGATAAATTACCCAATTCAAAAGCAGGCGAAACACTCCGGGCTTGTCTGCAGCGATTTGAGCACAGGCTGGCGGTGCTTGATGGCCGACAGGAAGCAGCGACGTTTGCCGCCAATGATGAAGCACTCATCTCAGCGGTCACTGCACTTCGGAGCGAGCTAAGCGCAGCTGACAGCACCGAGATTTCTGCTGCCACACAAGAGCCCGTCGAGGCAGCGGCAGAGGAAACCTCAGCCGAAATCGAAGCCGAGGCTCAACCTCAGGCAGAAGAACCCGAATCCGAATCCGAATCCGAATCCGAAGAAGCCCGGGAACAGGCGGCAGAGGTTGCTGAGGCCAAAGCTTCTGGACACGAAGCGGCTGAACCCGAAGCCGAAGAACCTGGTCAACTCGCAGGCGTTGACAATGAGATCCTCGGAATATTCCTGGGAGAGGCCACAGAAGTCCTTGAACGCTGTGACACCATTCTGAACACCTGGCGCGATAAGCTGAGTGACGAAAAACTGGTCCAGAATCTTCAGCGTGAAATTCATACTTTCAAGGGTGGCGCAAGAATGGCCGGTTTGTCGCCGCTTGGCGATCTCAGCCATGCCATGGAAACCCTGTTGGAAAAGATTGCAGGCGGAGTCCTGCCACCTACTGTGGCGGCCGTTCAGGCGCTTGAGGAAGGCTGTGATCGACTGAACATCTGGGTAGAAAAGCTGACCAGTGGCCAGCTTCCCGAAGATGGGGGCGCGCTCAAGCGCTTCAGGTCCAAGGCAGACCTGCTGGTTTCAGGCCGCACCATTGTCGAATCCGAACCTGTACCACCGCCAGCAGAACCAGCAGAAGTCAGTGAACCTGACACGCAGGTTCCTGCTGAGGCCGATGCCACCAGTCCCGATCCCGATGTTGAGGAATTATCTGAACAGGCCGATCAGCAACCGGCGCAACCTGAAATACCGGATTTCCAGCAATCACCTGCTCTTGCAGCCGCTTCCAGTGAAATCGACAAACTTGATGAAATCAGGCAGGACTTCATTGAAATCGGTGACCAGACGACTGCGGATGAGGAGGCCCCGCAGGGTGCACAAATTCGCGTTGCCGCGGACCTCATGGACTCGCTGGTTAACTTCTCTGGTGAAATCAGTATTTATCGTGCCCGACTGGAAGAACAGCTTGGGACCGTGAGGTTCAACCTCAAGGAAGTCGACCAGACGGTGGGACGCCTCAAAGAACAGCTTCGGAAGATGGAAACAGAGACCGAAGCGCAAATGCTTTCGCGCTATCACCAGACTTCCGCCAAGACCACATCTGAATTCGATCCGCTGGAACTTGATCGATTCTCAAATATTCAACAGCTCTCCCGTGCTTTGGGTGAAACGGTAAGCGATCTGCTCAGCCTGCATGAAATGCTGGATGACTCTGTCCGTGAGGCAGAAACCCTGCTGGGTTCACAGTCCCGGGTCAGCAATGATCTCCAGGATGGCCTGATGCAGACACGCATGACGCCATTCGGAAGTGCCGCGCCAAGGATGCGTCGTGTGGTGCGGGCAGCAGCTGCAGAAACCGGCAAGAAAGCGCGCCTGAAACTCATGGTTGGCGGAGCCAGTGACCGACTCGACCGAAATGTCCTGGAGCGCATCACCGCACCCATGGAGCACATGCTTCGCAACGCGGTCACCCATGGTATCGAATCTCCGGATCAACGAGCCAAAGCCGGCAAACCCGAGGAAGGGGTGATTTCCGTCACGGTATCGGCAGAGGCAACAGAATTCGTGGTTCGTGTGCAGGACGACGGCGCCGGACTGAACCTCGACGCAATTCATAAACGCGCAATCGATCGGGGAATGATCACAAAGAGCGACAAGGTGTCGCCGCGCCA
Source organism: Lysobacterales bacterium (assembly GCA_035267185.1). Lineage (GTDB taxonomy): Bacteria > Pseudomonadota > Gammaproteobacteria > Xanthomonadales > SZUA-36 > JAUIBE01. Next base: position 18,656 of record DATFLY010000103.1, read on the forward strand.
GATGGCACGCTTTGTACTGGAGAGTGGATTCTCGACCGCCGAGAAAGTCACCGGCCTTGCCGGTCGCGGTGTCGGCATGGACGTGGTCAACAGCGAAATCAAGCAAATCGGTGGCTCTGTTGAAATAGCCACTGAAAAAGGCAAGGGTTCACGTTTCACTGTCCGGATTCCATTCAGCCTCGCTGTGATGCAGGTGATTGGATTCAGTGTCGGCTCAAAGCCCTACCATGTTCCTCTGAACTCGGTGGCCGGCGTCGGGCGTATGAGTCCGGCCGATTACTCCAAGCTGATCAAACGCGAATCACCAAGTTGCGAATTTGCCGGTGAAGAGTACCCCCTGATGGAACTGGGTCCATTGCTGGGAATGAATCCTGATCCACTCGAAAGCGACAATGTTTCGCTGTTGATGGTGGACAACGGTGAGCTGCGGGCAGCATTCCGTATCTCCGATTTGCGCGGTCACCAGGAAGTCGTGATCAAACCTGTAGGGCCTCAGATCAGCAGCATACCCGGCATCCTGGGCGCCACGATTTCCGGCGACGGAAGGGTTGTCATCATCCTGGACATGGGCCCGCTGATTCGAAATGGTGCCGGGCGCCCGATCACGCCGGTCGAACCTCCTGTTGAGGAGTTGGACGACCTGAGACCGCCATTGGTCATGGTAATCGACGACTCCATCACCATGCGCAAGGTGACAACGCGTGTGCTGGAAAGCCATTCACTCAAAACGCTTTCAGCCAAAGATGGCGTGGATGCTATCGAGAAGCTGCACGACTGCATTCCCGACCTTATCCTGCTTGATATCGAAATGCCGAGAATGGATGGCTATGAACTCGCCGAGCATGTCCGGTCAGACTCACGCCTGCGCAAGGTGCCCATCATCATGGTCACATCAAGGTCAGGTCAGAAGCACCGTAAACGGGCCCGCAAACTGGGCGCAAACGGTTACCTGACCAAGCCATACCAGGAGGCTGAACTGATAGAGCAGGTCGGTGAATTGCTGGTGAGGAATCTGACACGGAAGGCGGATTAACATGGCGACTCGGAAAAAGACAAAACGCACCTCTCGCAAGACATCAAAGGCGGCTGCAAAAAATCCTGACACCACCAGCAAGGCTCAATCCGCTGATGGCCAGGAGAACCAGTCTGGAACAGAAAGCAACAAGGCTGCCAGTAAGCCTTCAGGCAAAAAGCCCAGGAAAAATGTGAACAGAATCACGGCCAAAAAGAAAACCGGTAGAAGACCCGCTCGAAGAAGAACGCCTGCACGCAAAAAATCGGCGCTTAAGAAATCGGTCGGCCAGACCATACACTGTACCGTCGCACTCACGGGCGGCCAGTCCATGTTATTGCCTACCAGTGCCATTGCCGAAATCACTGACTATGCCCCACCATCGCCACTGGATGATGCGCCTGAATGGCTGCTGGGACAGGTTGAATGGGAAGACTGGCAGGTACCGGTCATCAGTTATGGTGCCTTGATCGAAAGCCAGTCGCCCGAATCCGCTACCGGACGTTCAAGGATCATGGTTGTGAAATCTCTTTCTAACACAACCAGGGTGCCATTCATCGGCGTTCTCGTCAGCGAGATCCCCAGGCTTGCCAAGCTGACAGAAGAAGACCTTGATGTCACATCCGACAAGGACGATTCACCAAGCGTACATTGCACTGTGAAACTGACAGGCAGCCAGGCTGTAATACCTGACCTGGATCGCCTTGGTCAGCTGGTGGGACATGCCGCTTACGGAACGGTTGACAAAGAAGGAACCACTGCGCAGGCATAGCGCTTCGTTTGACTGTCAGGAAAAATCTCCACCCATAGACTGCAAGACTGCGATCGCGGCCGGACCAGCCGTTTCAGTTCTTAGTACACGCGGCCCCAATCGAATATTCTGCGCCCCTGAGCGTACGATCAATCCGATCTCGGCATCGCTGAAACCACCCTCCGGTCCCACGGCAATCTCCACCTTATCAGCCAGCTTCAGGCTGCGCATCGGCAGATCAGCACGCGCATCCAGAACAAGGCGCTGGTAGTTGCTCTTCGGCCACTCATGCAAAACAACCGGCGGATACAGTTTCGGTAAGGTCGACCTTCCACATTGTTCGCTTGCAGATTGAATCACACCCTGCCAGTGAGCCAGGCGTTTTTCCAATCGACTGCCTCCAAGTTTCACCTCCACGCGTTCGCTGAGTAACAGGCGGACCGATGTCACTCCGAGCTCGGTTGCTTTTTGCAGGCTGTAATCCATTCGATCACCACGACTGATCGCCTGGCACAGGGTGATCTTCAGCGATGAATCCGGAATTCCCGGCAAACATTCAACCACCCTGGCACTGGCACCATCACGATTCAGATTCTCCAGTACGCAGCGATAATCCTGACCATCGCCGTTGAACAAAATGATTTCAGCATTGCTGGACATCCTCAGCACCCGCGAAAGGTAATGTCCTGCCTTCTGACCAAGCTCAACCTCAGCTCCGACCTGCAACACCTCAGGCGTAAAAAGACGACTGGATCTCATTGACTGCTGTTCACCCTGTTTACATATTGGACTGCTATCATAAGCCGCTTTCGTGCAGCAGCTGAAACGCCAGGGATTTTCTTCATGTCAGAACTTGAGCACGCCAGGCAGGTCGCCATTTCGGCAGCCAACGCCGCATCAAAAGTCATCATGAGATATTTCCAGGGTGACTTCGATATTGAGATCAAGGCCGACCAGACCCCCGTCACCGTGGCCGATAAGATGGCGGAGGATGCCATTCGCGAAGTCATCCTGGGCGAATACCCCCGGCACACCATTTTTGGAGAAGAGCGCGGGATTTCTCGCGGCGAAGGTGGGCTGGAATCCGGATACACCTGGCTGGTTGACCCGATCGACGGCACCAAGTGCTTCGTCAACGGGTACGGTATGTTCTCCTGCCAGATTGCCCTGATGCAAAACGGGCAGTTGGTGGTTGGCGTCTCGACTGCGCCTGTTTATGACGAGCAGGCAAGTGGGGTGCTGGGCATGGGCGCACAACTCAATGGCGAAATCCTCCGTGTCAGCGATGTATCCCATATTGAAGATGCTTCAGTATCTACCGGCAATATTGGCTCGCTGGCCGCATCTGATCGCTGGAATGCTTTTGGCAAAATCATGGCACGCGTCAATACCACTCGCGGTTATGGCGATTACTACCACTATCACAGGCTGGCAGCCGGGCAACTCGATGCGGTGATCGAATCAGACCTGAACATTCTCGACATTGCCGCGCTCACTGTCATCGTTCGTGAAGCCGGTGGCGTGGTAACTGACCTTGATGGTGCACCGATCAGTCTGGATTCCACTTCGATCCTTGCAGCCAATCCTGCCCTGCACCAGGAACTGCTCAAGGCTCTCAACGGGACAAGCTGATGGATCGCACTGACCTGATCGCATTATTACCCGAGATCGCCATCATCGCCCGAAAGGCAGGCGAGGCAATACTCAGAGTCTACGATGGAGAATTCGAGGTTCGAAGCAAGCAGGACAAGTCCCCCCTGACCGAGGCGGATCTCGCCAGCCACCACGTGATCCAGGAAGCACTTTCAAGGCTCACTCCGGACATTCCGGTTCTGTCTGAAGAAGATGCCCATTTGCCATTCGAGGAACGATCAAAATGGGATCAATACTGGCTGGTCGACCCTCTGGACGGCACGAAGGAATTTGTCAATCGAAACGGTGAGTTCACTGTCAATATCGCCCTGATCTCAGGACATGTTGCTGTTCTCGGAGTTGTTTTGGTGCCGGTGACCGGCGCTTGCTATCTTGGCATTCCCGGGCATGGCGCTCAGCTGCAGGAGGGCAGCCACCCTCCCCGTGCGATCAGCGCGCGTCAGCCGCACGCACGTCCGATTGTGGTGGTGGGAAGTCGTTCACATGCCAATCCTGTGCTTGAGTCGCACCTGGCAGCTCTGGGTGAGTATGAAATGGTCTCTATGGGTAGTTCCTTGAAGTTCTGCCTGCTGGCGGAAGGAAAGGCTGATTTCTACCCACGCCTTGGCCCAACTTCCGAATGGGATACAGCAGCAGCGCACGCCGTGGTGACGGCTGCTGGCGGCCAGATCGTTCGCCTGGATGGTTCGCCGCTGGAATACAATACAAAAGAAAGTCTGCTGAATCCCGAGTTCCTGGTCTACGCGGATTCCTCGGTTGACTGGCCGGCTCTTTTTACTGGCTACAGATGTGGATAGCAGCCAAAGACAATCCGTCAACCCGTCACCAACTGCCGGATTTTTTCAAAACCCGCAGCAAGTACATCCCTGTATGCTCGGATGCGTCTTCCCTGACGCATACGGTTTTGAAAAAACCCACCAGTCGATGACTGATCGACCTGGGCCACGGGTTGGGGTCTGTTAGTAACTAACCACGAATCCACACCTGTCCCCTGACCTCGAGCCAGCAGACCGATTTGCAAGCCTTCGCCCTTGGCATTTTGAAAGAGCCTGCCAGTCAGGGATGTACCTGTCAGGCCGCGAGAGTGGGATGTTTCTTTCGCGACCTTCGGAGACAGGGACGTCTCCGAAGAGCTACAGGGATGTAATAGCGCAGGTCATTTTTCAGGCACGGTTTTCATTCTCTTCGGAAAGAAGTGTCTGAAAAATGAACGTCGCGCGTGCGTGTCGTGAAAGGAACACCCCTCTCGCGGTCATTGATTCGTTTCGGTTTCAGTCCACTGAGGAGAATCACGACTGAGACGCAAAACTGTAACCACATTGAATGGGCGGAACCAAATAGCCGGTGAAGAGATTGCGCGCGTGTCGCAGAAAACACCACCCATCCCTCGGCTTTAGACTCAGACTCAGAACGGTTTCAGGACCACCAGCAGGACAACCGCAACAAGTAAAACTGCAGGCGCCTCATTGAACCAGCGGAACCAAACGTGGCTGTGGGTGACTTCGCCCCGCTGAAACTGGCCGACCAGTTTTATGCACCAGACGTGGTAGAAAATAAGGCCGACAACCAGGACCAGCTTGAAATGCATCCAGCCGGAATTCAGCCAGACCGGCATGATGGCAACCAGCCAGATACCAAAGATCAAAGCCAGCGCCCCGCCAATGTTAGTGATTCCCAGGAGCTTGCGTTGCATCAGGCGCAGGATTTCCTGGGTCTTTTCGTGCTCCGACATGGCATGGTAGACAAATAGTCTGGGCAGGTAGAAAAGGCCTGCAAACCAGGTCACTACGAAAATGATATGAAAAGCCTTAATCCACAACATTGATCTGACACCTCAGGAATTGTCACATAATTGTAACCTTCTCTTGACGTAAACCTTCACTCCGCGTATAAACACGGACAGATTTTTTGGCCGGAACATGTTTCGCCCAAAAAATCCACAAGCCCCGTCCTTTCTCGGGGTCTTGCCTGAAAATAATAAAGAGAATATTAAAAAACAATCATAAAAATTTTCCTAAATATAAAATCCAGGAACAAAGCGGCCCCGGCCGCTTTTTTCTTTCTAAGGCAGAATACCTTCGTTGCGCTGAACACCGGGCGTCTCACACATCCAATCATTGATTTAACGTGCTATTACCACCATCATGTGTGTAGTCTAAACCCGTTGGAACGACGAGAATTACAGTGACCGAACCTATCCAGATAAACAGCGAACAAAAGCCGGCCGGCCCGGCTCCGGTCGGAATTGAATTTACCGACGCGGCAGCTCGCAAGGTCCAGGAACTGATTCTTGAGGAAGGTAACCCCGGCCTGAATCTGCGTGTCTATATTTCCGGTGGCGGATGCTCCGGTTTTCAATACGGTTTCTCCTTTGATGAGGTTCGCGCTGCAGATGATGTTGCCGTTGTCAATGAAGGCGTCACGCTCCTTATCGATCCACTGAGCTTCCAGTACCTGATGGGCGCCGAAGTGGATTATTCCGAGTCGTTGCAAGGTGCACAGTTCGTTATTCGAAATCCGAATGCCAGCACGACCTGCGGGTGCGGATCCTCATTTTCGGTCTGAATAACATCTAGGACAATGGATGCGCGACTCAGAATCGACCGCCATTCCAAATCACGTCGCAATCGATTCACATCCGTAAGACTTGACCGCCTGGTTGACCAGCGCGACGATCCTGACTGGGTCGAAGCGGCGCTGCAGTCGAAAATAGCCCGTTTCGTTCCTCTGTGGCGCAGCCGAAGCCTGATCGATGACAGTGGCGAGGAGCACATCGCCGTCTACCTCAAACCCGGCGAGCTGGCAGACCTGGATACCATTCAGCCACCAACACTCCTGGGGACCGATGGTAAACGTTACTTTTTCGCCGTCTCAATTAACGATGAACAGCGCAAGCAGGTAATCTCCCGGCATGCGGGGGCCAATTTTGTGGATCTCAGGCTGGCCTCGGTCAACATGGATGCAAAGCATGCCGGTGTGCTGGCTTATGCACGGGCACTACACTACTGGCAGTATCGCCAGAATTTTTGCGGCATATGTGGCGCGCCCACAATCCTTCAGTCTGCAGGGCACAAGCTGGTTTGCAGCAACGAAGAATGCTCCCGGCAGTTTTTTCCTCGAATTGATCCAGCCATCATCGTCCTGGTCACACATGGTGATGCGTGTTTGCTGGGCCGCAATGCCGCCTGGCCACCCAGGCGCTTTTCAACACTTGCCGGGTTCGTTGAACCGGGTGAGAGCCTGGAAGATGCGGTTGTCAGGGAAGTTCACGAGGAAGCGAGCGTTCAGCTTGAACGGATTGAATACGTTTCTTCACAGCCCTGGCCTTTTCCCGCTTCAGCCATGTGTGGTTTCTTTGCTGAAGCAACCTCGATGGACTGCGAGATCTCGGAAGAACTTCACGAATTACGCTGGTTTACCGTGGCGCAACTGGTTGAAGCGGTAGAGAACCGGGAGGTCCTGTTGTCGCCATCCGTATCGATCGCATTTCGCCTGCTTGCCGAATGGTTCGAGAACAATGGCGGCGGCGACCTGGAAGCCCTTGCCAAAGCAGCGCGCAAGCGCAAAAGCCAGGGCGGAAGGGATCGTTAGCCACCCGACAAGTGTCTGATAAACTGAAGTCCGTGACGCGACTGTAGAAAAATGCCCAATGGCAAGACAAAATAAACAGCGTCCTTAAAATACCAACGAGCAAACATGACAATCATTTCAATCCTGATCGCATTTGCCCTGTGTCATTTTGTCAGGGAACTCGGACAGTTCCGAAGCCATGAATGGCTGGGAACATGGGTTGATTTCTCCAATAACACGTTCTCAGAAGTGCCAGGGTGGGAAAATGTCACCGGTTTTCTGTTTATTTTGCTTGCTCCCCCACTGGTGCTCGTTCTTTTGTACCTGGCACTTGAGTCCTTGCTTGGACCAGCCGGAGTTTTCCTGCTGGCACTTGCAGTCCTGATCTACTGTTTTGGTCCACGCGACCTGGACAGTGATGTAGCAAAAGTCGTGAAGGCAGAAGACGAGGAAGAACGCGAATCGGCAATCAGCAATCTGTTGGGAAGGAAGCCCCCCGAAGACGAAGAAGGCTGTAAAGCCGCCATGATTGACGCGGTATTCCTGGAGTCCCTGCGCCGCTGGTTTGCCGTCATCTTCTGGTTTGCTGTCCTGGGAATTGTTGGCGCCCTGCTCTACCGGATGCTCGACTGGCTACAGGAAAGTGAATTAAACATCACAGACAATCAGCGCGACCTGGTCAGGGGTATGCAGCAGATCATGGACTGGCCGGCCGCACAGCTGACAACGCTGGCGCTGGCAATTGCCACTGACTTCGATTCAGTCTATGCAGCCTGGAAGAAATACCACGATCAGCAAGGCCACGGCCTGTTCGAGGGCGACAACGGCTTTCTGCTTGCCAGCGCCAGAACCATTGTTCTTTCCGGTCATGCTGCAAGGGATGGATACGCCGACCAACTGGAGGGGCCACTGGCCAGTTTGCAGCAGGCAATTGATCTCGCCTGGCGTGTGCTCGGAGTCTGGTTGACGGTTCTGGCCCTGTTGCTGCTTATAGACGTCATTTCCTGACCCTGGGTGCTGTTCACTCCAACAAGCGTTGCCCGGCTGCGGTGGTCAGATTTTCTCAGCCTGGCCATGCTCTCAATGATCGTATTGCCAGGGCTCGCCCTGGCTTCAGAAGTGATCGAGCTACCCCAGTCAGATGGCTCAACACTGAAGCTCAGGTCCCCTGCAAAACGACTCGTCACCCTCTCACCACACCTGACTGAACTGGTCTATGCAGCAGGCGCCGGAGACCTGGTCGTCGCGACTGTTGAGTACAGCGAGTATCCTCCGGCAGCGATCGAGATTCCGCGTGTCGGTGATGCTTTCAGGATCGACACAGAGCGTATTCACCTTAACTCACCAGACCTGATTCTTGCCTGGGAAACAGGGAATCCGCCTGCAGCACTGGCACAGCTTTCCAGCCTCGGGTTTGCCGTCTGGATCATCGAAATCAGGGAAGTCGAGGCCATTGCCCGGGTAATCCAACAGATCGGGATGGCAGCCGACACTTCAGCATTGGCCGATCCGGTCTCCGAAGATATCCTTTTACAAATCAATACTTTAAAGTCTCAAAACAAGGCAAAAGAAGACATTTCCTATTTTTACCAGATTGCCGCCAAACCGCTTTATACGATCAATGGTGAACACCTTATCAGTCGCGGTTTAAAGCTTTGCGGGGGTCGCAACGTTTTTTCGGATCTCCCCAATCTTGCCCCCCAGGTCGGCATGGAGGCGGTGCTCCTGGCTGATCCTTCCGTTCTGATTGGTCCGGACATTGAAGGCGCGTCCGACCCGCTCCAACACTGGCAATCCTGGTCTCGAATGACCGCGGTAAACAACGGGAGTTACATGCTGTTGCCGGCTGACGCCATTAGCCGGGCTACGCCCAGGTTCATCGATGCAGTTGAACTGGCCTGCACAATGCTGGACGATCTAAGATGAAATTTCCGGAGTCAAATTGAACACGACCCTGATCGCATCCCCTGTTGGTGTCATGACTGCGCTGATCGCGGTTGTGAGTTTCTGGTTCTGGCTTCATAAGGCGACCAACTGGAAAATTTTCGATTTCCTGCCCCCGCTGATCTGGATATATGCCAGTCCGGTATTGCTTTCCAACTTTGGCGTTATTCCGTTCCAAAGCCCTGCATATGATTTCCTGAGGCAATACGGCCTGCCGGTATTTATCGTGCTGATGCTCATCAAGGTTGATGTGATGGGCGCGCTGAGGGTCATGGGCAAGGGCGTGTTTGTGATGCTGATCGGAACATTCGGGGTCGTGCTCGGCGGATTCCTGGCCTACGTCCTGGGACAAAGCCTGCAAACTTCACCGGATGCCATTCTGCGTTTTCCATTGCCAGAGGACAGCTGGAAGGCATTTGGGACACTTGCGGGAAGCTGGATCGGCGGTACCGGCAACATGACCGCGGCGCACGCTGCGCTTGACGGCAACGGCGAGCACATGACCATGGCCGCTGCCGCGGACCAGATGGTGTACCTGATCTGGCTGCCGATTTTGTTGGGCAGCAAGGCTTTTGCAGAACGTTTTAATCGATGGATGAAAGTGCCGGCGGGCCGGGTGGAAGCCATGGAAAAGGCAGCAGCCGAAGTGCTTGTGGAAGAGAGTGCGCCAAAAATGGTGCAATTGCTGACACTGGCGCTGGTGGCGCTGGGATTCACATGGATCGCGTTGGGACTGAGTGATGTTTTGCCGCCGGTCGTGATCGGCGGCGCCGCCGTGATCACCGCCAGCACCTGGCTGATCCTGATCGTAACCACGCTGGCTTTGGCCGCATCAGCGACGCCCGTTCGCAACCTGCCTGCTGCACAACCGATCGCCATGGTGATCATTTATGTCTATGTGGCGCGAATCGGCGCCACCATGGATCTTTCCCAGGCAGACCTGAGCACCGTGGGTGCATTCGCACTGATGGCCTATGTCTGGATTGCCATCCACGCTGCATTCATTCTGTTCGGCGCCTGGTTGTTCCGGGTCGATGTTCACACCCTGGCAATCGCTTCTGCGGCCAATATCGGCGGCGCTGCCTCAGCTCCGGTGGTTGCTGCACACCACCGCGAGTCGCTGGTGCCCGCTGCAATATTGATGGCGATGATCGGATATGCCCTGGGAAATTATCTTGCCATTCTCACCGGTCGACTGGGGCAGTTGGTGGGTGGTTGATACCTGGTGCCCTGATCCCCGACTCACCAGCAAGGAGAACAAATCATGATTGGATATGTCACATACGGAACCAACGATCTGCCACGCGCTACTGCTTTCTACGACGATCTGTTCTCTGTCATGGGTGGCAAGCGATTCATGGAAGAAGAAACATTTATTGCCTGGATCGTCGACCCGGCCCTTCCCGGACTGGCGATCAGCAAGCCATTCAATGGCGAGGCGGCAACGCCCGGCAACGGCACCATGGTGGCGCTGGCGGTGGATTCAAAGGAACTGGTCCATGCGGTACATGAAAAAGCGCTTGAACTGGGTGCTCAGGACGAAGGGGCAGCGGGGCCTCGTGGTGATTTTTTCTATGCCGGGTATTTCAGGGACCTGGACGGCAACAAGCTGAACGTTTTCTGGGCGACCCAGAACGAGCAGGACTGAACCAACCCGAACCTGACCTAGCCGAAAATCGTACCGAAACCACCTGCATTCATGGTCCAGAATGCATAGTTCAGATACGCGAAAAACATCAGCCAGCCGGTCAGTGGCAGCAACATCACGCCTGCAGAGCGTGAAACCAGGAAAAACGCCCTGCAACACATGATCGAAAGCCCGAACAGGACAATCGCAAGCCCCACTGCCCACCCTGTTCGGTTCAGGCCGAAAAAGATCCAGGACCAGCAGAAAATGAGCAGCAGCAGAATCAACCACCAGGTGATTGCACCGATCCTCACGCTGCGGCCACTGTTCCAGACCGTCCACGCGGCGACAGCCATCAGGACATAAACAACAGCCCAAACGGGGCCGTACAACCAGTCGGGCGGCGCCCATGGCGGCTTACTGAGTGTTTGGTACCAGCTGCCTGCTTCATAACCAGCGCCCAGGACGGCAGCAGCAAACACGGCCAGCAGGAAGAATGCGAGAGAAATGGTGTTATTCATATGGATCAGTTTGCCACGATGTGAATTCTGAATTTGAAAACATGATTTCTTATCATATGCTTAACCTATTAAAACCATATTAAAAATCAATTTTACCTATGATTTGCCAGGCGTTATCCTAATACTCGAAACAGTCTGTTCACCCCAACCGGAGGTTCGTATTATGTCGCTAAAAGGTACCAAGACCGAACAAAATCTCAAAGACGCTTTCGCAGGCGAATCGCAGGCCAACCGTCGTTACCTGTATTTTGCACAACGCGCTGACGTAGAAGGCTATAACGACGTTGCAACGGTGTTCAGGTCAACAGCCGAGGGCGAAACCGGTCATGCCCATGGCCACCTGGAATACCTTGAAGAGACGGGCGACCCGGCCACCGGACTGCCATTCGGCCCCACCGATGCCAATCTGAAAACCGCGGTCGCCGGTGAAACCCATGAATACACCGATATGTATCCCGGCATGGCACGTTCCGCACGCGAAGAAGGCTTTGACGAAATTGCTGACTGGTTTGAGACTCTGGCCAAGGCAGAACGTTCGCATGCCAACCGATTCCAGAAAGCCCTTGACGAGCTCGACTGATCAGCCTCAGCTGATCCATGAGTGAAAATGGAAACAACTCCGGGGGTCCGTCCGAGGTGAACAACCCGGACGGCCGTCCCCGCGAGGGAAGCCTTGAAGCACCCACTCGCCACCCACTGGGCTGGCAGGATGCCAGTTTCTGGGACAGGGCTGACCTGTTCGAGGAACTGGAGCGGGTATACGACATCTGTCATGGTTGCCGTCGCTGTGTTTCCCTTTGCGATGCTTTCCCAACGCTTTTTGACCTGGTCGATGAATCGGAAACGTTTGAAGTCGATGGTGTCGCCAAGTCGGACTACTGGAAGGTCATCGATGAATGTTTCATGTGCGATCTGTGTTACCAGACAAAGTGTCCTTACGTCCCCCCTCACGAATGGAATGTCGACTTTCCACACCTGATGCTGCGCGGCAAGGCTCACCAGTTCAAAAACGGTGAACGCAAGCTCAGTCACAGGCTGATCAGCAACACGAAAATCCAGGGCAAGCTTGGCTCGCTACCGGTTATCAGCAGCGCCATTAACGCTGCAACAAAGAGCCCGACCATGCGCGGATTGATGGAAAAATCAATCGGCGTCGACCGCAGGGCCAGCCTGCCTGATTTTCACAGCGACACTTTGCGGCGGCGTGAAAAGAATCATCAATCCCTGGCAACTGAAAAAGTGGCAGCCGGCCCGACCCGGGGCAAAGTTGCGCTGTTCGGAACCTGCTATTGCAACGTCAATACACCAGACATCGGGCAGGACCTGATCCGGGTTCTGGAACACAACAACATCCCGGTTCGACTGACGTCAAAGGAAACCTGCTGCGGCATGCCGAAGCTTGAGCAGGGTGATCTGGATACTGTCGACAAATACCGTCGTGAAAATGTTCCGGAACTGATCCGACTGATCGACGATGGTTGGGACATCATTGCCCCGATCCCCTCGTGCGTGCTGATGTTCAAGCAGGAATTACCGCTGATGTATCCGGAAGACAAGGACATCCAGCGAATTCGAGAGCATATTTTTGATCCATTCGAGTATCTATTTCACCGGAATCGGGCGGACCAGCTAAATACTGAATTCAAAAACGAACTCGGCACCATTGCCTGGCATGTCCCCTGTCATCAACGCGTCCAGAATATTGGACCGAAGACCAGGCAGGTGATGGAATTGATTCCCGGGACCACGGTTCAGGTTGTCGAGCGCTGCTCCGGCCATGACGGCACCTACGGTGTTCGAAAGGAGAGCTATGACAAGTCGCAGAAAATTGCCCGCGGCACCATCAGCCGTATCAAGCGTATTGAAGCAGACTACCTGGTTTCAGATTGCCCAATGGCCGCAACGCAACTCAGCGATCAGCTGGACCTGAAAAACAGTGAAACCAACCCGGTTTCATTACTGGCGAGAGCCTACGGGCTTTGAATTAAGCCTTGGCGACACGAAGCTGGTGTGCCAGCGTTGATGAATAAGGAAGAAACTGGCTTGAATCGAAATTTGTCATCCCGGAAATTGAGGTTTACGTCATCCCGGAAATTGAGGTTTACGTCATCCCGGAAATTGAGGTTTACGTCATCCCGGAAATCCGAGAAGGATTATCCGGGACCCACAATTAATCCGGGAACCACAATTAATCCGGGACCCACAATTAATCCGGGACCCACAATTTACGCGAGACCTGCTCAAAACCAAGTGCGATACAAATGAAAAAACTGACCCGAAACGACCTGATGTCCCTGGAACAATACTCTGACCAACGTGCGGAATTTCGCACCGAGGTTATGAGCCACAAAACTCACAGGCGGGTTCCCATCGGTCCAAACTTCACCCTCTATTTCGAGGATCGCCTCACCATCCAGTACCAGATCCAGGAGATGTTGCGCGCCGAGCGTATATTCGAAGCGGATGGCATCGAAGAAGAGCTCGAGACATATAACCCGCTCATCCCGGATGGCGGCAACCTCAAGGCCACCGCGATGTTTGAATTCCCGGACAGGGATTTGCGGCAGAAAAGACTCGGTGAGCTGGCGGGCGTGGAACATCACATCTGGCTGCAGGTTGATGGTCATGACAAGGTCTCCGCGATTGCCAACGAGGACCTGGAGCGCTCAACCGAAGACAAGACCTCCGCCGTGCATTTCCTTCGTTTTGAATTTGATGAAGACTCAATCAGCGCCCTCAAAAGCGGCGCTGGTCTCAGCGCTGGTATTGATCACGAAAACTACCCGCATACAAGCAGAATCGAAGGCGAAACCCTCAAAGCGCTCGTCAAGGATCTGGACTAAGAGTTAAATGAGGCGCTGGCACGCCTTTAAAAAAAACGCTGTAGACCCGTCCATGGGCGCTCGGATGATTCATCCCTGAATCATACGTTTTTTTAAAGGCGTGCCAGCGCCTCATCCGGGGCACATCGCCTGTCTGAAACTCTGGTAAAGCCAACCAAGTCCCGTTCGCCATTTCGAAATCCGGGCATGCAATTACCGCTGTGCCCGGGGGTCTCCTACGACACACTAACTTCTTCACGCGAGAAAGACGCATGCAAGCCAGGTCCGAAATCGGTTGTTCGCAGCACCGTGTTTTGAGTCTTTACGATTGACGATGGCTCTGATCGTAATGATGTGGCTCAAGGCGCGGTAGAGGGGGGTCATTCAAAAACCGTATGATTCAGGGACGAATCATCCGAGCCTACAGGGATGTATTTATGGCGGGTTTTTGAATGACCTCCCTCTACCGCGCCTAACTCCCAACTTAAATCAGCCCTAAGATGAGCCCCAGGGCGACGAGAAACAACAGTATGCCCACAAGCGTCTGAATGCTGTGCATCGTGACTTTGTGTAAGAAGCGTTTGGAGACCAGGACGCCGGCGAATGCA
>DATFLY010000104.1:0-4870 GCA_035267185.1 Lysobacterales bacterium
GTGCGATGATCGAGGCAAATTGTGATCAAGGAAATGGGCAGATTATTTTGAACGGAGACGACACCCGGTTCGTCGGCTCAAACAACCTCAGCCCGGAGCTGGAATACCAGGCGCTGGAAATCATCGCTCGCCTGCGCCTGGAAGCCTGGCAACGCCATCAGGCCACCACTAATCCGTGACTCGGTGGAAGCAGGCCAACACTAATCCGCAACTCGGTGGAAGCAGGCCGGATGCGGTATATCCCTTTCAAAACACACGCGCTACGGAAATTTACAGGCACTTCTTTCGAAGAGCAGAAAGCCTTACCTGTAAATTATCCGGCGCTGTGAATACATCCCTGTAGCTCTTCGAAGACTGGTGATTCATCACAATGGTTTCTAAACCAGGTAGGGCAGACCCCTTTCAAAACACGCGCAAGTACATCCCTGTAGCTCTTTCGGCAACGTCCATGTCGCCGAAGGTTTTGAAAGGGGCCTGCCCCACCTGGCTCTGCTAGCCCAAAACGTTGATGTGGGCATCACAAAACAAGCGAGTGCAGGAGGTCCACCACCATCCAATGGAAAAGCGGTAGCAGCACGGGGTTTTCGGTCGTTTCTCACGCAACCCCGGTCGTTGTTGGGATTGAATGGCTGAGCGACGATCTGTGGTGGCGGGGCTTCTTTCGCAACCTTCGCTGACAGGGACGTCAGCGAAGAGCCTACAGGGACGTATTCACGGCGTGTTGCGCAAGAAACCCCGCCACCACGACCCGGTATGTACCCCGCTTGTTCCGATCAAAGCTGAGCTAAGGACTCCCGTGCAGCCAACACCGTTGCCTCGATGTGTTCATCGGTATGCGCCGCTGACACAAACCCGGCCTCATACGCCGAAGGCGCCAGATATACCCCTCGATTAAGCATCTGGTGAAAAAACACCTTGAATGCATCGATATCGCAACGACTGACCTCGTCAAAGTTGGTGACTGAATCCTGGTCAGTGAAAAACATGCCAAACATGCCGCCTACCGACGTGGTATGAATTGCCACGCCAACATCAGCTGCAGCCTCTCGCAGGCCACTCGTGAGTTTATGGGTCTGTTTTGCCAGGTGATAGAAAAAACCCTTCTCTGAAATGATCTCGAGACTGGCAAGGCCTGCAGCCATTGCCACAGGATTACCTGACAAGGTTCCAGCCTGGTAAACCGGACCTGTCGGTGCGATCTGTTCCATCAGGCTCTGCTTTCCACCAAACGCACCCACCGGCATTCCACCACCAATCACCTTGCCAAAAGTGGTCAGGTCCGGCTGAACCCCGTAGAGCATGGTTGCACCACCACGCGCCACCCGAAAACCGGTCATGACCTCGTCAAAAATCAGCACACTGCCATGTTTGTCGCAAACCTGACGCAAGCCTTCGAGATATCCGGCCACGGGTGGGATGCAGTTCATATTGCCGGCAATCGGTTCAACGATGATCGCGGCGATGGCGTCTCCATGTTCATCAAAACACTGCTCAACAGCGCCAAGGTCATTAAAGGGAAGCGTCAGGGTCAGATCAGCCAATGCCGATGGCACACCCGGAGAATTCGGAACACCAAGCGTCAGGGCGCCGCTGCCGGCTTTGACCAGGAAGCTGTCTGCATGGCCGTGGTAACAGCCTTCAAACTTGAGAATGTGGTCGCGTCCGGTTGCTGCTCGCGCCAGGCGAATAGCGCTCATGGTGGCCTCTGTACCCGAGTTCACCATGCGAACCATCTCCAGCCCCGGCACCAGCTCACATACTTTTTCCGCAAGCCGTACTTCATTCTCACACGGGGCGCCAAAGCTCAGGCCTTTCTTGACCGCTTCATTGACTGCCTCTGTGATCTTGGGGTGGCAATGGCCCGCAATCATAGGGCCCCAGGAACCAACATAATCGATGTACGTCCTGCCATTGACGTCATAGAGGCAGGCGCCCCTTGCGTGGTCAAAAAAGACAGGGTCACCACCAACCCCGTTAAAAGCCCTGACCGGAGAATTGACCCCGCCAGGAATTCTGAGCCTGGCCCTGTTAAGCAGTTCGATTTGTTTGTCCATGAATTTCGCTTCGACTGGTGGGAAACGACTACGATTCCCAGATTTCAGAAAAAGACGCCGCTGCCTTTCGAACATCCGGCGCGTCAAAAACCGCACCGATGACAGCCAGGGCATCTGCCCCGGCTTCCACCGCAGCGCGGCCATTGTCAGGCGTGATGCCGCCAATGGCAACCACCGGCAAACCTGAACTTCGTGCCTGGCGGATGACATCCAACTCACAACGAACCGCCTCCGGTTTGCTCGCAGATGCAAAGACACTCCCGAAAGCAAGGTGGTCCGCTCCATCGGCAACCCCCTGGCTGGCGCGCTCGGGACTGTTGTAGCACGACACACCAATGAGCTTATCGGGGCCAAGCAGCTCTCGTGCGGATATCACTGACATGTCATTTTTTCCAAGATGCACCCCGGCCGCACCTGTCGCCAGCACCAGCCTGGCATCATCGTTAATCAGCAGTGGTGCATCAAATCCATTACAGATTTCCAGGATCGCACCGGCGGCGTCCTCTCTCCAGGCCCTGTCTTTTGACTTGTCCCTGAACTGGATCATTGCCGCTCCACCTTCGAGGGCGTGCTGCACTTCGGTGACCAGGCGGCGCATATCCGGATATCGCTGGGCTGTAATGGCATAGAGGCCGGGCTTGAATACAGGTTTCATGCGCCCATTTTAAAGCCGCTGGAGATACGAAAAAGCATCCCTTCCACCAAAATGCAGAAGTGACCTGAATCATGACTGAAAAAAACAATTACAAAACGTGGATGTGCATCATTTGCGGCTGGGTTTACGAAGAGGAAAAAGGTTGCCCGGAAGAGGGCCTGGCCCCTGGAACAAGATGGGATGATATTCCGGAATACTGGGTTTGCCCTGATTGTGGCGCACCCAAGGAAGATTTCGAAATGATCGAGTTGTGAGATCAAACCTCGGGCGCTGAAGAGTACAACTGCCCATAAACAACCTTTCCCGCTTCATCGAGTTCCAGCGTTCTGCATGACGGTCCCAAAGGATCCAAATCAAATTTTGCCGTCCGGCCCAGGCTGTTCGCCGCTGTCGACGGAGCACCCAGGTATTGAACCCCGTTGCGCTCAGCTGAAAAATGATGATGGATGTGACCCCAGACCACACACTTCACTCGCGGTTCGGCATCAATAATCGCCAGGAACTTCTCCGGCCGGGTCAGTGCGTAACGATCAATCCAGGGTGCCTGCACTGGAACGGGCTGATGATGAAGCGCGACCAGAATATTGGGTTTTGGGCTGGACTCAAGGGCATTTTGAAGCTGACCCAGCTCAGCATCTGAAAAACCGCCTTCAATTCTTCCCTCAAGCGAAGAGTCGAGCAGCACGATCAACCAGCTTCCGGCTTCATGGACCAGTGGACCATCCCAGGGCCCTGATGGGAAATACCTGCTCATCAGAGCGGGATCATCATGATTTCCGGGCAACGCAAGTATGGCCTTCCTGTCATCCAGCTTGTCCTTCACTCGTTGATAGGATGCAGGGCTGGCATCTTCACTCACGTCACCTGTTAACAGGACAAGGTGCGGCTCCCATTGTTCTGCGCGCGCCCATACGTGCGAGAGATTGGCCCCGGCATCCTGCCCCCGGTATGGCTCCTCAGGATCTGCCGCAACATGGCAGTCGCTTAGCTGAACGATCTTCAGAGTCATTGCATATCCACCAATGAAAAAAGCGGGCATAGCCCGCTTTTGTTCAATGGCTTGTTCACATTACCTGAATCAGACCTGCTGAAATGGTCATCCAGGCTGAGTGAACAAAACCTCTGATTGGCTTTATTCTGGCAACTCAACAGAAGCATCTGCGGCATTGCGCGCAACTGACTTCATGCCGTTGCGACAGCCACTGTCAGACTTGTACATCTGGCTGCGACCAATTTCCTGGCCGTTCGCTGCTTTCAGCACGAAGAAACCGCGACCGTCTTTTGCAGTGCGACATTCAAAGCGACTCTCGTCCTGTGAGTTTTTCCTGACTGACTCGATACCGTTGGCGCATGACTTGCGGCTTTTGTAGCCTTCGCTTGAGAGAATCACTTCACCGTTACCGGCTTTCAGTACGAAATAGTCCTGACCATCTTTACCTTTTGAAACAACGAATTTTCCTGCCATTTCTAAATCACCTCGTATAAATGAGCACAATAGGCTATCACACGCATGTGAAATTTTTGAGATGGCCAGGCAGCGGGGTTGCGGGCGCCGCGCCACCGGATTGCCACAATTTGTGCACTCACTTTGCAGCCACCTCTTGCATCATGCATTCCTGGCTACAGATCAGGAAAACAATGAAAGTATTCATACCCCTCAGCGATGAAATGATCGAATCGATGAACGGATCCGAGTCTCCGGTTCCTTATCAGGTAGGTTTGAGTCTTGAATCAGGCCGGCAAGCGCAGGCAAGCGGGATGGTTAAAATCATTTCCGTGGCAGATGAACTTCCAGTTGATCACCCGCTACCAACCCCAGCTCCTCAGCAAGGCCGGCGTTAAGTTCGAGCACGTACATTGCAGGTCCCGTGCTCGGATACCCGGGGCACTGACGAGTCCGACAAGGTACGGCTCGTGAATGACTTACCATTTCCAGGTCCTTGTCGAAATAGATAATGTCCAGCGGGATTTTGGTGTTTTTCATCCAGAAGCTCCGCATGGTTTCTCCCGGAAAAATGAAAAGCATGCCATGATCCCTGGGCATGCTCTCGCGAAACATCAGCCCAAGCTGCTGCTTGTCTGGAGTATCAGCAATCTCAACACTGAATTTCTCCCCCTTGAGGCGCACATAAGGTTCCTGCGCAATGCAGGAGGTGCAGCA
>DATFLY010000105.1:0-20138 GCA_035267185.1 Lysobacterales bacterium
GACGCCAGTTTGCGCGTTGCGGACCTTCAGCAACGCGCATCGGATATCCAGATTGATGTTGAGTCCATCCTGGATATGGCTGTCGATGTGAATACAGCCAGTTCCCAATTGAGTAATACGCTTGAAAGTGAATGGACCAGACAGCAGCGCGACCGAATCGCCGCTGACCTGGGAAACGCGGAGTCAGACAGCCCTGGTCATGCATTGCCTTCCTCTGCTGGCGGTGAACTGGAGCTTGCAAGAGAAATCGTCATCAACGCCATTTTTAGCTTGCAGGCGCTCGGAAGTGTCGACACTTCCCAGGCTTTGGCCCTCGTAGGCAAAGCAGACATGAACTACAACAGCGGTAACTACCCGTTAGCCTATCAGCAGTTCAAACAGGCTTATCAATCGCTTGATGGCCTGGTTGAGGGGCGGTGAATCAACGATGAATCGTTTCCTTCCACTTCTGATATTTGTGCTGATTGTGCCGCTTCATGTGGGCGCTTCAGAACCGGGTTCGGAAGCCGAGGTTCCACGCGAAAAACTCCTGCAACGTGTTGACACCCTTCAAGAAGCCGCACTGGGTCTGGAACACCTCATCGATCCCGGTGATTTCGACAAACTGCGCGATGCCATCGACATGCTCGATGACCTTCAGTTGAGTCTCATCGCCCAGCAAATGTCTGATGTAAACATCCCGGAACCACTTCCGAATGCCATCGCATTTCCCGACCCGGACATCGTGCCGAGCTGTGAAGGGATATCGCCCACGGCGGGTTTTGTATTGTTTTCGGTTGCCGCCGCGCTAAATGAATTCCTGGCTTTGTTGAAGTGGAGCTGTCTTCAGGTTGCAGCGGGAGAAAACGGCGCCAGCACGTGTGTTGCTGCAAGCATTGCCTCGGCTGTCGGCAATATGGCATTCCTGGAGACCTCGATCTGTCTCAATACCCAACGAAGTGCGTACCAGACCGCAGACTTTGAGACTCAAAGCAACATTGCCGACCATCTCAACACGTTCATCGAAACCACGGTTTCTTCTCGTGCCAGCGAGTCGTCTTTGGATGACCTTCAGGAAGACATCACCCAGGAGTTGAACGACCTGGGAACCCTTGCCAACGGTGTCGCATCCGATATCAGTGACCTGAGCGCTGACTTTACAAATACTTCAAACGATATTATGACACTGACATCTGCGACACTGAACATCACATCGGTGTCAGAAGACATTCAGATGAAATCCCTTGTCACCCAGGCTGAGGCAGAAGAAATTGACGATTTTGCCGCCGATACACAACAAAGGCTGGAAACAATTCGTAACCAAACGCTAGCGATCAGCACCTCCGCCCAGACACTCGCAAGCCTGCTTGATGACCTTAATTCCGTCGCAGACACCGAAATCGAGCGGGAACTGGAAGCCACTCTCGGACGGGCGATGGCAGATCCGAATTTCAATATCGTCCGCTACAAACTTCCGGCTTCAATGAATGGTGAACTCGAACGCTCCCGCGAGGTTCTGGTTCGTGCCATTTTGGCCTATGACAGCATTGGTGTTGATACCTCGAAGTCATTGCAATTTCTGACCATGGGCGATGATCAGTTCAATGCGGGACGCTACCTGACGGCCTATGATTATTTCTCCACGTCCTACCAGATGCTGCTTGCGCAAACATCCGGCTCGCTGGGGAAAGATGAATGAGTAGAATCCTGTTGCAACGTGGCTGTGCGCTGCTGATTGCGTTGTTGCTGACAGCGTTCTTCGGCCCGGCCCGGGCTGATTTGACCGGTGTGACCGACATCATCCCGGTGACCGATTACGGCGCGAACGAAGCGGATGTGCAAATGCCGCTTGCCATCGACACCAATCACCTGACGGGCGAATATGCGGTTTGCTATGCATTCAAGGGTGCCCCCCCCAATAACGAGCTGCAATGCACCCGCTTTGATGCCGACAATAACGTTTTGTCCATGTCCGCGAAGGAATTCCCCGCGATCCTGCCCGTCGGGCTCATGGTGATTGAGGCTGCATTGAATAATGACGGTCAGCTCTATGTTCTATGGCATGCACCCGACTCGGTAACCTACCTGCTCGGTTTCGGCAGCGATGGCACTGAATTGTTCACGCCCATCCTCCTGCCGGGCGCCTGGCCCGATGTATCCGTGGCCACGACGCCGGACTATGTGTGGGTTGGCGGCTGGGAAAGAATTACGCCACAAGGCAGGCCTGAGCAAGAGATACTCACCATGCGGCGCTATGATCGCAGTGGAAACTTCATTTCAGTCCAGGACCCGTTTTCGCAGAACGCGTCCCCTTTGACAGCTTGTCGCAGGAGTGACCTGGTAGCCACAACATCAGGTGACGTGTTGCTGACCTGGGTCATACCAGGCCTCCCTTTTGGCTGCTTCGGAACGGTTTATGCGAGCACATTTACCCAGGACGGTACGCCAATCGCCACCAACATCCAGGTAAGCGAGACCGTTAACGACCAGAACGGCAATGATATTTCAGCCAATGAAGAGCCCCGCGCGGCGGCCCACGAAAACGGCGAGTTTGTCGTGAGCTGGCTGAGCTATTGGCCGGATCTTCAGCTTCAGGCCGCGGCCATCACGTTTGGTGGCACAGTTGCGGTCCAACCCAATGACCTGATTCCCATCGAAGTAGGCGACCCATTTCGCGTTGCCGGTTTTCCGCAGAACCTGGACTATTTCGTATTCGCCGGTATCGGCAGTCCTGATCCCAGCTGCTTTTTGCTGGGCCGGCTGGTATTCGAATCTGATCCGTCCCCGAATGCTGGTTTTTTCCCGGGTTTTTGCTCCATGGGCTTTGACATCGCCTTCAACCAGGCCGGCGACATGATGTTTGCCCGTTTTTCCAATCCGGATATCGATGAAGCCGGTCAGATCGAAGTTGCCATCTTGCCGAGGCCGGCAGAAATCGAAATATCGCCGGTTTCGGTGAGCGAAGGTGATCCGCAAGAGGGCATTGGCAACTATGCAACACTCTCTGCGTCACTCACCCGGGCGCACCCGCTGGGCGAGGATGTCAGCTTCAACTACTTCACGCGTGACAACACCGCGTTTGCCGGGCCTGACTATCAGCAAACCTCGGACACGCTGATATTTTTCGGCGCACAAGGCCAGACCGAGCAGGTGATCCAGGTACCCATCGTGCCGGACACCGAGTACGAAGCCGATGAGATTTTCAGCGTCAACCTCACAGGTGCAATCAATTCTGTGATCAAAAATGGTGACGAATCTGTAAACGTTACGATACTGAACGACGATATTTCACCGGAAATCCTGGCCGATTGCGATGCCGGTGATCCAACGAACTGCAAGCAAATCCAGGAATTGGGTCCCGGCCAGTTTACCGAGACGGTCATTACGCTGACCATGGCAGCACCCATTGGCCTACCGGTCAACATCAGCTTTGAAACCCAGCAGGGCGGGCCTGATCCAACCAGGTTTGCCGAACCCGGCAGCGACTACGTCGATGTATCCGGAACATTGCAGATACCGCCCGGCGCCACCCAGGCGTCATTCAACGTCACGGTGGTTGGTGACGACGTGCCTGAAAATACGGAGACTTTCCAGGTCGCCTTCAGCGCTGGATCTTCGATCAATCTGCCACAACCCACGCTGACGCTGAGCATCCTGGATGACAACCTGTGTTTCCTGGAACTGGACACCGAATCTCTCGGTTTCGTGATCGGGGGTGATACCCAGCAGGTCGAGCTCACGACACTCGACAACACCTGCCAATGGACCGCAACGCCTGACGAACCCTGGGTAAGCGTGGATCCGGCAAGTAGCTCAGGTTCTCAAACCATCCAGGTCACCGCAGACCCCTGGGTGGACCCAATGGGACAATTCACCCGTTCAGCCCAGGTCACCATCGAACTAACCGGAGGGAACAACACCGGAACCGAGACGATAACCATCGTTCAGGACGGTGATTGCGACTTCGTTACAGACCCTGTTTCCGCCACTTTTTCAGCGGGCGCCGGCAGTGGCTCCTTCACCGTGACCCCTTCAAACCAGGCTTGCGAATGGAATGTTTTTACTGACGAGCCCTGGATCAATATTTCTTCTCCAGCGTCTTTCGTGACAGGCACTGGAACGGTGCAGTACACGGTCAGCAGCAATGGGTCCACCAACGTTGAAAACGATCCACGCATGACCACGCTGAACAGTGATTTCTTTGATTTTGATATCGCCCAGGATGGCTGTGTCTTCGATGTCGATCCGTCAACAGTTTCGATCGAGGCAAGCGGTAACGAGGCCGCGAATGTTAATGTTCTGGCGGGACCAACTGCCTGTCAGTGGTCTGCAGTCAGTAATTCAGTGTGGATCATTATTGCTGATGGTGCTTCAGGAAGCGGCGACGGATCTGTGACCCTTGATGTGATCGAGAATCCCTCCGTTGTGCCACGGGTAGGCAGCATCACGATTGCAGATCAGATGGTCACTTTCGAGCAGGAAGGTCAGCCCTGCGACTTCGAGGCCAGCCCGGGCAGTATTAATTTTTGCCCCGATGGAGATAATTTCACGGTTGATGTCACCGCCCTGGCGGGTTGTGAATGGAGCCTGTCGGAAGAAGAGGACTGGATCGCCGTGATCAACAACGCCAGCGGCTCCGGTGACGAGACCGCGACCGGACTGGTTGACGCCAACCTCAGCGAAACCAACCGTGCCACCACGGTACAACTCATTTCGACATCAACCGGACTTCCGGTAGACAACGTTCAGATTCAGCAACAGGGTTTCCTTGAGTATGAGCCTTTTGACGGCCCATTACCCACGGACTGGCTATTTGATCCAATGAATGCTTTCTCAACGGCCGATGGCGAACTGTTGGTGGATTTATCTGCTGGCGGCTCGGGCCTTGCCGTCCACCAGAACCCGATGGGTACCTGCAGCGACTGTAAAGTCGAAACCAGCATGGAAGTCACTTCCGTGACCAGCCAGAGTGAGGAAGTTGCAACGCTTGCGGGCTGGTATACAAGCGATGACGATTACATCGGGCTCGGCATGGATGAGTTTGCCAACATGTGGAGCCTTTACCAGGTCTCGGGCGGTGTCGTGGTTGCATCCGAATCGATCATGGTGGCCCAGATCCTGCCCAATCAATCCTATGACGTTGGCATTCGTTTCGATGGAACCACATTCCGGGGTTTTGTTGATGGTGTTGAATTGCTTACGATTGACGACAATGCCGATTCCACACCATTCGGGTATGCCGGTTTCATGGTGACTGATAGTGATGCTACATTCACTGAACTGCGCGTGACCGGAATCTTCCAGGAAGACCAGTCGCTGCTGAGCGATTCATTCGAAGATGAAATCACAGAACTACTGTCAGTCTGTACCCAGGAGTAAGTCCTGGTGCTTTTTTGCCTCTCGCGAGAGGCCATGAAAGGACAGCTGTCGATGTCTGTGAAAATGCCACTGTCCTGGCTCTTTTGAAGCTTTTTTCGCATTGGGGAGATGTCCCCGGTCACGCACGCTTGCGCGAAGTGGGGAAAGCAAACCAGGCTCTGGCACCTGGTTAATTTACTCTATTCCTGAGCTGTCGTGAACAAGAGATCCTGCAGGCTGTGCGAGGGGTGTAATACCGAAATATCCACACTCTTCTCAACCGGCGTCATTGCTTCATCGACCCGGCGCTGCCACAACGTCCACGATTGCCACCCAAAGGGTACTCTGGGCTGGTCCACTTCGAACTCGCTCATCCAAAGTTTATAACCGGCAAATTCAGGGCGGAAATAGCGATCCCAAAAATTCGGCGCCGTATAAATCATTGGTCGTATGCCCGTTTCCGCCTCGAACACCTGCAGGAAGCGAATCAACGTTTCAGTCATGTCTCCGGTTGTGTTGTGCCCCAGGATTTCCACGTCTACAACGGGCCGGAGACTTCCCGGATGTTCGCGTAAATGCGAAGCAAAAAACCTGGCCTGCTGGACCGGATCGTCCTCCGTCACATAGAAATGGTAGGCCCCGTGTGGGAAATCCAGGACTCTGAGCGCTTGCCAGTGTTCTTTGAATCGCGGATCCATGAGATCCACCCCCTCACTGGCCTTGACGTACGCAAATGCGTAGCCTAATTCGCGCACACCGGCCCAGTCGACATCTCCGGAGTGATGGGAAACATCAACACCCATGAGAACCTCATCTTCCGGAGCATAACCCGTGACCACGCGTTCGAGTTCGAATTGAATTCGGTGTGGATCTTCTTCTGCGAGTACAACATGGACAGTCAGCTTGTCAGGCCCGTCGACAGTCGCAATCACCCGGGCTTTCGTGTGGTCCTCTACCCAGTTCATCGATTGCCTGTTGCCGCTGAAATTGCCGCTGAATGTGTCAAAATGCTCAGCCCCAAAACCCAGTGACTCCGGACCCAGAGGCAAGGCTTCGACAGTATCCATTGTGTGCCAACGATTGAATCCGTGAACGTCGTATCCATTGACGGGCTGTTGAGAGGTAATTTCCAGCCACACCTCGGTCACGGTTCCGGACTCTTTGGATATGAAGTCTCCATACCACACCCCGATCAGGTCGGGTTGTTCAGGTCTTATCTCCGCCACCGATGTGTTGGCCAGCCATGAAGCAAGAATTACCACAGCGAGTAGTTGCACTGATTGGAATCTAAAAATCTGTCCCATGGGTAGATTTCAGGGTTGCTGGCCAGTCGGGTCATTATACGATGCCGACACATACGAATGTGCCGAAAACAGTGACCGAAAATCAGGGTATTCACAGTCGAAGCAACATACTGTGGGAATAGACAATCACGATAACCACTTGCACCCTGAGGGTAAGGCCGAACAACCCCTTGCTTGACACCGCTTCTCACCCCTGTAAATTGGGGGCCTGTACTCTGAAGCGGCCGCGAATGAAGCTCAGCGAATCCAGCCTCTACCACTTGCTTGTCCGGCAAGATCGAAGGATATGGGGTCGCATCGTTTTCACCGCAGTGATCGCCGGACTGATGCAGGGCGGCATCATTTATGTCATCAACAGCGCAGCCGCCGCGCTGACGTCGAACGAATTTAACCCTCAACACGTATTGCTGTTCGGCTTGTTCCTGGCCACTTATGGCTGGGCGAGCCACTTCTCGACGTCACAGACGATCGCTCTGACTGAACGCAGGGTTTTTGACACTTACGTGGCCATTGCGGATCATCTGCGCAACATGCAGTTGCTCCGGTTTGAACGGCTGGGAAAAGGTCATATCTATTCCACGCTGCACACCAACACAGACATCATCCTGGAGACCTCAAAGTGGCTGGCCACAGTGGGCGCTGCCATCGTTCTCATCCTATTTTCAGCACTCTACATTGCCTGGTTGTCGCCGCTGGCTTTCACCACTGTTGTTGCCTTTTACGGGTTTGGTTATTTCATCTACCGGTCGAACCTTGGCAGTGTCCGTGAATTGCTGGTTGAAAGTGGCGAGCGTGAAAAGAGTTTCCGCTCGCTGTTCAGCGTCTTTCTGGAAGGATTCAAGGAACTTAGGGTTAGTCATTTGAAACGCCGAACGCTCTACGAAGAACATGTGCAGCCGCAGGCGGAATCTGCAATGCAAGCAGCTGTAGGGGCAGAAGCCCGTCTGACCGTGAATAACGTTTTTATCCAGATTTATTACTACTTCCTGATTGCGGCAATCATTTTCCTGCTGCCAAGAATCAGCGACATGCCAGTCCTTCACGTTTTGCAGGTGGCCGCGGTGGTTCTTTTTACCTATGGCTCCATGACCAGAATCGTTCAATCCGTTCCTTTGATCCTGAAAGCCGAGCGTGCGGTAGGCGCTTTACAGGGTCTTGAGCGCGAACTTCAGAGCGCCCGCGACCCGTCTGAGCCTTATTCCGGCCGTTTCGCCCGTCTTCGGCCAGAGTCCCGTGTAGTCCGGTTCACCAATGTTACGTTCGACTATCACCCGGACAGCCCTGCTGCTCACTTTCAGCTTGGCCCCCTGTCGCTTGAAATTGAACCCGGAGAAATGCTCTTTATTGTGGGTGGAAACGGCAGCGGCAAGACCACTTTTATGAAATTGCTGGCCGGCCTCTACGCGCCCAGCAGCGGACAGATTCACCTGGGAGACCGGCTGATCGATAACAGCAACTACTCTGATTACCGTGACCTGTTTGCCATCCTTTTTTCGGACTACTATCAGTTTGATCGTTTCTTCGGGCGTACCCCCGTCACCGATGCAGAGCTGACTGATGCACTTCAAACTGTCCGATTGGAGGAACACGTGAACTGGTCGGAAGGCCGACTGGAGAATGTTGAACTCTCGGCTGGCCAGTGGAAGCGCCTGGCGCTCGCCTGCACATTACTGGACGACAGTCCCATCGTACTGCTGGATGAAGTTGCCGCCGACCTGGACCCTGTGTTTCGCCAGTATTTTTACGAGAGCTATTTAAACCAGCTGCGGCAAAACGGCCGAACCGTCATTGCCGTATCTCACGACGAAAAATATTTCCATCACGCCGATCGCGTGATCAAGCTCGATGCCGGACGCGTCGAATCTTAAAGGAAGCTGCCATGACATTCCGCGAAACCGTAAAAGCTCACCAGGTGAAAATTGTCTCAGTGTTGTTCCTGATCATTTTCGGGATACTGCTTCTGGCGCCATCCATGTTCGTCTATGTCTATCCTGGTCAGGCCGGCGTATTTTTCCGTGCATTGTCCAATGAGCCACTTGGCAGCCCGGTGCACCGGGAAGGTCTGTATTTCATTGCGCCATGGAACCAGATGTACGTCTACGACGTAACCCGCCAAAAGCATTCAGTGGACGTGAGCGCATTGACAAATAATGGACTGGCAGTCTCCATGCGCGTTTCTGCGCTGTTCCAGCCCAATTCTGAGGAATTGAGAACCCTGGCCACCGAATATGGACCGGATTACTCTGAAAAAATCATCTTCCCGACGATCAATTCAGCAGTACGGCATGTAATTGGTGAACACACCCCGGAAGCGTTATATACCAGCGAGAGATCAGGGTTGCATGCTGCGATCCTGGCCGAGTCACAGGAGCGGTTTGTCGGACTACCTTTCAAGGTGGATGACGTCATTATCGAAAACCTGGTTCTTCCGGCGGCAGTGAATGACGCTATCGAGGAAAAGCTTCGCGTTCAACAGGGCGCACTGGCCTACGCATTCCTGCTTGAAAAACAGGAATCTGAAACGCAACGACTGAAGATCGAAGCGGAGGGCATCCGCACCTACCAGGAGATTGTCAGCAGCAACCTCACGCCCGAATTGCTTCAGTGGCTTCAGATTCGTGCGATGTATGACCTGGCAGACTCAGACAACAGCAAAGTTATCGTGATTGGCGACTCGGAAAAATTGCCGTTGCTGCTGGACGGATCTGCCAACTGACGCGGCATGCCAGGCGGGGCAGCGAATTCACCGTACGGGAGCCCCTCTGTTACTGGAGAGACTCTTTAGTGGTTAACAATGACTCAGATTCATGCGCCTGAGCATTGCCTTGAATCTCGGCTCGGCCCTTAGCTCATTAAATGGCGCCATGTTAACAGCATAAGTAATGAGCCCATCATGTTCGTCCACCGCCTTTTCCATCCAATCCAGGGCTGAATCCGGGTCCCCTGCCCCAATACAGGCGATGCTCAGAAAAGCTGCGCCGAAATAGCCGGATTCACGTTGCTGCTTCATACGGGAAACATACTCCTGCGCTTTTTCGGGCTGGCCGGCTCTGCCCAGGGACCAGGCTGCCAGGCCCATGAAAAGCGGATCAGCCTGCACCGATTCGGGTGCGTTGTCATAGATGCTGATCGCCTCGGTGTGATTTCCCATGGAAGTGAGCACCCCGGCTTCACTGGCATAAGCAAATGGGAAAAAAGGATGCATTTGCCGGGCACTGCGGGTGTACTGCAAGGCTTCTTCGTATTCACCAGATGACCACAGCACCCAGGCGAGAATGGCATGGTGATCCCCTGAGAGAGGATCCAGAACAACCGAACGCCGACACAGCGCCAGTGCTTCATCGGAATGCTTTGGAAAACGGTGCAGAAAGACACCCGCCCAACTGGCCCCCATTGCATCTCCCGGCATTAATTCGAGCGCTTTTCGGTAGTGCTTTTCAGTCCCTTCCCAGTCATAAAAAAGGTACTGCAGGGTCAGCCCCATGGCATCATGACAGATCGCCAGTTTGTCGTTGCATGATAACGCCCTCTGCGCTGCCTCCAGGGCCGAGTCGCGATAATCAATTCCCTTGCCAAAGCCAAAGAAAGCAACATACACCTGCATGATGGCGAACCAGGCGTGGGCCTGGGCAAATTCCGGGTCCAGCTTTCTTGCCTGGTCAACCAGGTCCATGCCTTCTCCAAAGTTGCCTCCAGCCCTGGACCAGCACCACTTTGCTTTTAAATAAAGCTGATAAGCGTCAATGTTGTCAGTGAAATGTTCCTCACGAATGTCGATGGAACTGCCACCCGTGCTGGTGCTGATTCGGGCTGCGATGGCCTGGGCAATTTCATCCTGGATGGCAAAAATGTCAGTCAGCTCGCGATCGTATTTTTCCGACCACACGTGATAACCATCAGCGGCGTTGATCAGCTGTGCCGTAACCCTTAACTGATTGCCCGAATGACGCAGGCTGCCTTCAAGCACCCGGCGCACGCCAAGCCGGGCACCTACTTCCTTGAGATCGATATTTTGTCCCTTGAACGAAAAGGCTGAGGTTCGCGCAGCCACCTTCAGGCCAGGAATTTGTGCCAGCGCATTGATGATTTCTTCGGCGATTCCATCTGCAAGATGCTCATCATCCAGGTCCTGGCTCATGCTGACGAACGGCAGAACTGCGATGCCTTCGGCGGGTTTGGATTGATCATCAGGTATTGAATTGGATTGGTCTGAAGGCTTCGGATCCGATTCGGTCCTGACAACACCCTGCGGCGTGACATCGAAGGCCCAGGTTAAAACCATGGCGATGGGGAAACCCAGAAAAATAAGTGCCGTGAAGACTTTCAGTACCCAATCAGGGGCACCAAAAATCGGAAAAAGCGTGTCAGCAACCTGTATCAATAACCACCCGACCACCACATAGGCAGCCGCGACGGTAAAAACCCTTCTGCGTCGCAACTCGGTCAGGAATTTTTTCATGATCTCGATGGGGCCACTATTGCTCTTATGGCTGAAACTATAAGGGATAGAGACCAAAAAAGGGGATCGGGAATAGAAACTTTGATCACGTTCAGCAATATA
This sequence comes from Lysobacterales bacterium, assembly GCA_035267185.1. Classification (GTDB taxonomy): domain Bacteria; phylum Pseudomonadota; class Gammaproteobacteria; order Xanthomonadales; family SZUA-36; genus JAUIBE01. The sequence continues at coordinate 11,203 of DATFLY010000105.1, forward strand.
CAATTCCCGGTTCGGGTTCAGCTTTGAGATTGAAGCCGGGCTATACTGCATTTTTTTGCGGAGATCTTTGAGCCATGCGACTCCTGGTTTTGCTTTTCACCGTCGTTATTCTTAATGCACATGCTGAGAATGATGTCGTCCGCCTGTCTGAACCCGTAGAAGCCACAGATGCCTATGAAGTATTCGGTGCACCGCTTGAAGACAAGAAAGCTGGTTTGTCTTTGAAGGAAGTCATTGAACACGAGTCAGAACTGGCAGGAGAAGAAGTTCGTGTTTCTACACGAATTGCAAAAGTGTGCCAGAAAAAAGGTTGCTTTTTCATGGCCACCGAGGGCGATCTTTCAGCCCGCGTTACGTTTGAAGATTATGGCTTTTTCATTCCAAGCGACAGTAGTGGCAAACAGGTGACCATGGTTGGCGTTTTTTCACGTCAGCCGGTGACCAGTGAGCAGGCGGCACACTACCAGGACGACCTGCAGGAACCGGCAAGTGATGTGGAATACTCTCCATTTGAGTATTCCATTGTCGCAACCTCGGTGCTGATTCCACGCAGCTGACCGAAAACATCTCTTCAGGAGAAATCAGTTGAGATTCGTCAAAAGCTTGATTCTGAGCATGGTCTGGTTGTTTTCGGGTTTTGCCATTGCCCAGACCATCGTCAACAATGCCATTCCGGAGCTAAGCCCATCACCACCTGGAGCCAGTGTTGGTTTCAGAGAACTGAACGACGGCGACATCGTTCCAAAGTCCTTAAGGGTCAAATTCGAAGTGACAGGCATGAAGGTCAGGAGACCCGGAAAACCCCAGGAAAATTCAGGCCATTATCACCTCCTGGTCGACGAGAGATCACTGCCTGACCTTACCCAGCCTCTACCCAACAGGGAAGGCATTTACCATTTTGACAAGGCTGAAAAGTCTGCTGTGATCAACATGCCGCCAGGCGAGCACACGCTGCAGTTGGTTTTTGCCGACTACAGGCATATTCCTCATGATCCTCCGGTGATGTCCGAGAAAATCACGGTCATTGTCGAAGAGGATGCAGACTAGAATCAGGCCTTTTCGAAAGACGAACCTGGCCCTGAAAGATCAGGAATCAGTCCCCACCCTGGTAAAGCCTGACGTCACCCGCATAGAGCTTGAAGTATACGTCGTGGTCACCCTCGCCCTGCCATTCGATGGACCGAAAAAGGCCCGAGGCTGACCTGTTAAATGGGCCTGCATTGATGTCCCCTGCCCACAATGATCCTTCCACATTTCCGTAGTTGTCTGTGTCTCCGACCTCAATGCTCAGGTCGCCTGCGCGCAACTGGATGTCACGATCACCGCCAACGTTTCCTACATCCAGCTCACCCGCTGTGAGACGCACGGTGAGGTCGGAATTACGTGGCACCTCGATCACGGTACGAAAATGTTTGCGCGGTCCATCAATGTCAATCGTGGCCTGGTTGCCTTTGACTTTAGCCTGTGTGTCAACGTCATCGCTTTCATCTTCAAGCGTCCAGTGCACCCGGATGTGATTGTCAGCACTTTCAACAATCTCATGCTCCCCTGCAGACAACTTGAGGGTGATTTGTCCGCCTTGCATAAACTCGGCTTCCATGGAATCGGTATAAGCAGATTCCGCGTTCACAGATGCAAATGGGAATAACAGCATGGCACTCAGCGCCATTGCAAACCGGGGTATTGATTTCATCTGATGATCTCCTGCCAGGCTTTTCCGACCGATTCTAAGGATTCTGCTCATTAAACGCGCGAGCAGGCCAAATGGTTACATGCAGCACCAAAAACAATATGGCCAGTGAAACAGAACAATACAGACACATCGGAACCTCAAGCCAGTTTAAGCTTATTCTTGACTCAAACCCCGCAAGATGTGCGACGATAGATCGGCCGATCAGATTCGTAGAATGATCGCCATTCCAGGCCCAATGCGAGCATCCATCGGCGGTAATTCTGGGGGCTGAATGCCCGGATCAATAACGAGGTACGGGCGAGAACCATCATGAATTCCAGTCGTCGTATGCCGTCCTTGCGGGCGCTTCAGGTGTTTCAGGTTTCCGGCAATCACCTGAGTTTCAAAGAGGCTGCTGAAGAATTGTTTCTGACTGCTTCGGCCGTCAGCCACCAGGTAAAAAATCTCGAGACATTCCTGGGAATAGACCTGTTCGTGCGAAAAACGCGTGGGTTGGAATTGACCGAAGCAGGAAGCCGCTACCACGAATTTCTCTCTTTCATGTTTGCGCGTCTGGAGGATGAAACCCAACAACTGCACAAGAATTTTGGCCGTCAGCTTATTCGCCTCTGTGTCCCGCCCTTCCTGGCCAATGAGTTGTTATTGCCCAAGCTAAGTGAAATAAAGGAATTGATGCCGGAGACGGATGTTCGCGTGGTGACGCAGCCCGGCGCAATGCAGACGCACCCAGCCGACGCTGATGTCTCAATTCTGGTGGGCACGGGTGATTGGGCTGACCTTGAAGCCATCGAATTATTTCCGCGCAAGGTCATGACAGCCTGCTCGCCAGAACTAAAGCAGAAAGTGAAGCTTGATTCACCAGCAGATCTTGATGCGCGCACACTCATCGTGCATGAGAACCGGCCTGAGGCATGGACCGACTGGGCCAAAGCGCTTGGCTACCCCGAACCGGAAGCCAACAAGGTTTACCGATTCGACTCCATGGCAGCGGTCGTACAGGCTGCGGCTGAAGGTCATGGCGTGGCACTGGTTTACTGGCCCCTGAGCAAGCGTTGGTTTGACTCCGGCTCCCTGGTTCGCGCCCTGGGTGACATTGTAGATACCGAGGAGTCCTTCTTTGTTGCATTTCGCACGGAGGACGGCGATCGCGAGGAGGTCAGCAGGCTGGTCGAGTGGATCGTTGAAAACTGTAGCATTGACGCATGAATTAGATTCTTCCTGGGGGCAATAAAACTCGTTTGTCGCAGCACAGATGCCTCTCTAATCTCACCCCTGAGATATGAACTTCAACGGTTTTTCGAAGGAGAGATGTCATGAAGACGTTCAAGCCAGTCAAACTTTTAATTGCGCTCGCCATCGCTGCACAGCCTGTGGCTGCAATGGCAACCTCACAGCAGGACGCGATAAAAGCCTGCACTGATGCGATCATTGCTGATTCACCAAAACTCGACCGGGCCGGTCTGTCTGTCAGCTTCCATGAGAGCATCAATGCTTCAGGTCGCAGGTTGAAAAAGGGCGGGGTGTTTTATCTCGATATTCGCAACCCAAAGAACGGCGAAGTTGTGGCTCGTGCAGACTGTCACTACAGTCGCTCGGCCAGGGTCCTGTCACTTGTTGAGGTACCGCTGACAAGCGAAGACGCCAAAGTACGGTCTGATACGCAGTACTAGAGCTCGAGTCGGAAAAGGGGGTGGTTAATCCACCCCCTTCTTTCTGACAGATGAAAAAAACTGACCATCGCGACAGAATCGCGACGGCCAGTCAATGCCGGCCAGGGGCCGGCAGATGGGATCCTAGTTGTTTACCCGGGTAATGGTGATGCGTGCAACCGGGTTGCGCCAGTCGCGCAGATCTGCATCAAGATCTCCAACTCCGCGGACGCCATTCGAAATGTAAACATAACCTTCGCCGTTATCAGAAACTGGTCCGGGATCTCCCCCACAACCTGGACCCGGCAAATTGGCACACAGTTCATCATTCAGTTCCGTACCCGCATCATATGCCGGTACAGAAATCCTGATGGTCTTGTTGCCATTGGGGCCATCAACACCGTTGAGCGCAAAGAATGTATCGTTGGTTGGGATGAGCATCGAAGCAATCGTGATGGCTTTGTACTGTCCTTTGGTTGCCACCAGCGTGGTACCCGATGCACCGGGGCCGATGAAATCCAGGCTTGCAACATCATAGGCATCCAGGGAGTCAGCCAGATCACCAGCCGCGCCGGATTCTGCCAGTGTTTCCAGCTCAGAACTGGCCTCGTCCCCGGCAAGGAAAAAACTGTCGCCGGACCGGGTTGTTGCTACAAGCGCAGGGGTGAAGGTGATGCCCTTGGTCAGGTTGGTCACCGTCACCTCAAAATAGCTGTCCGCAAGGACTGTTCCCGAGAACAGGGCACCGCCGAGGGCTGTGGCGGCAAGCATCGATTTCAATGTGTATTTCATGTAGAGCTCCTTGGTGGGCTTATTGCATCGGCTGTCTCTGATCTTCAACCGATTTCTGGTGCCCATTATGAAGCTGGAAATTCACGCCATGATCACGTTTTCACATGATTTTTTTTCGAGAAATAATCTATAGTTAATTGATTAATATATTTATTTATTTAGAATATCGAATCGACGTGATACTTTCGTTAGATTCCGGCATCACGTTCAGCCGGGATTGGATTTACTCAGTGACGCTGAGAAATCAGGACCGGCTATAATCCGTGACTGACTGCAAGCAAGGATGCTTATGCAAATCTCCCACCACCTGAAGCTGTTCTGGAATGCCGGCATCCTGTTTTTATGCCTTCATGCCGGGAATTCCCGTGGAGAGGATGTCCAGAGTGTAGGTATTGCCAGAACACTTGCCGGGGATCCTGATATTTTCACCGATAGTTTCGAAGGCGTCCCGGCACCCCCGGATCTGGTGGTGATCAATCCGGCTGTCAGCAATCCCAACCTGGCCCCAAACGAAACTTTTGTTCTCAGTGCAACCGCTGGCAACCAGGGAGGGTTGGATTCAGCAGCAACCACATTGCGCTATTTTCGTTCGCCAGACATGGTGATTACCGTCGGCGACATTGAATTAGGCACCGATGCGATACCGGCACTTGCAAAGGGCGAAGAGTCAGCACAAAGCCTGACCACAAACGCACCGGATGTTGAAGATACTTTCTGGGTGGGGGCCTGCGTCGATGTAGTCCCGGACGAGGAAATTACGGACAATCAATGCTCCGACGGAGTACAGATTGAAGTGGCAATTCCACCCGATTCGGATGGCGACCGTTTACCCGATTTTGTTGAGACTAATACCGGCGTCTTTGTTGATGCAAATGACACGGGCACCGATCCAAATGATCCTGATACGGATGGCGATAGTATTGACGATGGTGATGAAGTTCTGGGCACCCCGGATGGCCTGGATCTGCCGGCAATGGGAACCAACCCATTACGTAAGGATTTGTTGCTGGAATATGACTGGTTTGATGACAGCAATGATTGCAGCGCACACTCACACCGTCCAACCGCGAACGCGATAGCACGGGTTAATACCGCTTTTGCCAACTCGCCGGTAACTAATCCAGGCCCCACAAACGGCGTCAACCTGATCAGTGATTACGGTCAGGGTGGTGCATTTACCGGAGGAAACCTGATTAATGATGCCGATGGTGTGATCGCCGGCGGTGTCACTGGCTCAGATTATCAGAACTACAAGGTTGCCAATTTTGCGTCCAACCGCAATGGCTATTTTCATTACGTGCTGTTGCCACATCGTTACAACACCGACAGTAGCAGTTCAGGACAGGCTGAATTGCCGGGTGACGACATGATTGTTTCCCTTTATTGTGCCGGCTCGAATCGCAATGTGGCCAATACCATTGTTCATGAACTGGGGCACAACCTGTTTCTTCGCCATGGCGGCGACCAGAACTGCAATTACAAGCCCAACTACAACTCGGTGATGAATTACAGGTACCAGTTTCCCGGGGTGGACGACAACTGCACACCACCAGGTGACGGTGTCCTGGACTTCTCTTACGGTGACCGGATCAGTCTGAACGAAAATAACCTGAATGAATTCAACGGAACCTGTGGTCCCGGCTTCACATGGGATTGGGATGACGATTCCACGATTGAGAATCCAGTCACGGTTAACATCAACCAATACGACTCTGAGGCTGGTCAGTGTGGTGGCACATTAAGCACCCTGAACGATTACGATGACTGGAGCAATATCTTTTTTGGGGGTATTGGAGACGCAGACGATCCGCAATATCCAGTGGAAATCATCACTGAGCAACCTGTTCCTTTGGAGTACAGAGACTGATTTGAGTGGGACAGCCAAATGGCGAAAGCCGATTCGTTGAAGAACGTCTATAATCCCCCGCCTGACAGCAAGCCAAGGCGAGTCCCAGATGTTCCGAAATATTCGTTTTTACCGTGTTCACGGCCCCTGGCCGGAGTCCGAAAAAGCACTCAGCGAAAAACTGTCCGAGCGGGAATTTTCACCCTGCGGAAGATTTTCTGAGCGCAGCGCTGGCTGGGAGCCCCCGAGTGGCCAGGAAGGTGACAGTCTTTGCCGTCACATTGCGGGAGCCGATCTGCTTCAGTTAAGAACCCAATCACGAGTCCTTCCTGCCGCTGCAGTTAAGGAAGCGCTTGAAGGGCGTGTCGCAGATTATCGTGAACGCACCAGTGAAGAACCCTCCAGCCACGAAATCCGAAAACTCAAGGAACAAACGCGTGACGAACTCATGTCGCGATCACTGGTGAAATCGGATCGCACAAAAGGGTTTTTTCTGCGAAAGGAGAGCATCCTGGGAATCGATGCCGCCACACCAACGGCAGCTGAATGGTTCCTGGAGCATTTACGGATGGCACTGGGGCAGCTTAATGCCGTTCCGCTTACTTTTTCGGAGGAGCCGCTGGCGTTGCTAAATCGTCTGTTCCTGGGGCACAGGGTTGCCCGATTCCAGGTCGGACGTGAATGCCGGATGCAGGAAGCATCGGACAGCAGGTCAATCGTAACCTGGCGCGAACTCGACCTGGAGGACTTCAATATCCGGCAGCACCTGGATGAAGGTCTGAAGCTGACTCACCTGGGCGTTGCGTATGATTCTTGCCTGTCTTTCCTGCTGAGCTCTGAAGCGGTCATCACCAAATTAAAGTTTCTAGGTGGTGAGGCAGCGGATGTGACTGATGATGAAGATCCACTGGCACGACAGGACGCTGAATTTGTATTGCTGACAGGAATTGTTCAGCGGCTGATCAATGATCTCGCGAGTGAATTGGGTGGGCTCAACAATCAGGATTAATGTGATCCGGGTGGATTCTTCCGAGACTATTCCATTCCGAGCTGAAAGGAAAAGTCGATCAGGTTCTCGCAAATGTCCGTGCTGCCCTCGGCTGTGGCCTGGAGCGCTGCCCCTCTGACATCTAATTCCATCCGCCCGCTTTCACCAGGTGTCAGAGTGACGGATCCAGGAGCATCAGCCAGGATGACGACGTTGATGTCTTCGAGCCCCAACTCGAGACGCAGGAAGTCGCGTTCCGCCTTCAGATCAAGCTGCGCATCGTCAATCTCAAGCACATAAACATTGTCCTGCACACTTGCCTTTATCAGCAGTAACATCACTGCCTGTTGTCCAAAACAAGTCAGGGCTTTTTCGAAAGGCAGCGTGATGACAAGGTCGAACGACGGAGAAGCAGCGGTCACGCCGGAAGGCGACTGCGTACCTTGTACGGTCTGCGGAGGCGCATCGAGGTTTGAATCATTCGAACCGGGAAACTCCAGAAAACCGTCAAAACCAGCGATTTCATCCTCAGAATCAGAAGTGTCCTCCGGACTGCTTTCATCACCCTGCCCGGTTGCCCCGCTTTCATCATTCTCAGAATCACCGCTTTCAGACTGTTGACTGGTTCCACTTTGTCCCTGGCTGGTTCCGCTTTGTCCCTGACCGGTTCCACCACCTGTACCGTCGATTTCACCCGCAGGCACCAGGCAGGGGTGATCTGGCGGCGCTGGCCCCAGGAAACCTTCCATTGGTAACGGTGGCAGGCTGAACTCAGCATGAACAATAGTCCGAAGGTCGCCTGATCCTGCCTGCGTCTCAACTCGCCCGACAATCAGGGCCGGATTGACGCTACTGATGCCGAAAATACCGCTCTTTGACTTCACTCGGATGGTACCCTCGGGGACTGCATGCGATGTAAAGACATCGCCCCCAAACACGCCGGGATCGCCCCCACCACCTGGACCTATCAGGTAAGTGCCGGTCACTATGGGTGCTGACATTTTTCCCCCAACCCAAAGTGCATCACCCTGCTGAGAACGGAGCTGAAGCCAGATGCGGCACCAGGGCGCATCGTACACGACCGAAAATTCACCGTCGGCCACCTCGAACTCGATCGGCTGGTCGATCTCGGCAGGCGTCGGCCCGCTGTCCACGTCTCCTTCCTCATCGCCCGCTGCGCCGTCCACGGCCAACCGAACATACTCGTGCCTGGCAACGATGTGTATCGTCAGATCCGACAGACCAATACCCTCGGCAGGGTTGTCGGCCACGTTCGTGACAATCACGTAAGAAGTCGCATCATCGGGCATGCCAAACAACCAGTCTGCTGCAGGCGTATTCGTTGCAAGTTCGGTTCGAGGATCCGCACGTTGCGGTTCAGAGACCATGGGTATATTGGATTCTCCTGGTTGAGTTCGTGCGGCAATCGCAGACAGATCTCCGACACGCCAGGAATTCTCAGTGCCTTCAATCGTGACCTCAATGTTCACATCGCCACCAAAGCCGGAGAGCGCAACGGCGAAACACTGCGCTGAGGTCGTATCCATTATAAGCAAGCCGGTGTGCCAGGCTTCTTCCGGTGTCAGTTCCACTTCGTGGCAGCCATTGTCGAACAGTTCCCGCCGCCATCGCGTGGAGTTGGTGGCGCCGAATGCCCGGCCATTCAATTCGCTTTCTCCATACAGCGTCGCCGTGCCAATGAATCGCGTATAGAGCTCATGAAGCGGAGCGCCAAACCCCTCGCGCAACCGCTGGTCGAGCCAGCGAAGTTCTGCCAGGCACAGGTCACCTTGTTCTTCACAGTCGTGGGGTGGCGACGGGCGTCCGAACAAGTCCAACAGGTAGCGGTAGTCAAAAGGTGTTCCTGCTCCCACACCAGGATTTGGCCGACCGGTCTGCCGCGCCGAATAAAACTCAGCAAGGTATCGCCAAAACGAGGAAGTCATGTAGGCATTTGGTGTTATGGAG
>DATFLY010000106.1:0-4459 GCA_035267185.1 Lysobacterales bacterium
GACCGTGACCCTTGGGCAACCCCCCAATCCAGCTCGTCTTCAATCCACAACCGCCTCATGGGGCGGCCCGCATGCCGCCTTGTTGAAATGCGAGTCGTCACGGTTAACATGATTCAGAATCTTGCGAATCAGCTGAGGATCTTCGATACAGGCGATGACCCGCTGGCAACCGGAATTGTCTTCTGACGGATCTAAAGCGTCTCTTGGACGTGGTGTGGCTCGCGAAGAAGGCAAAAAATGGAAATACTTGGCAGGAAGAAATCGAACTTAATTCAACCGTCCGTTTTATCGGGATGAAGCCCCAATCAACTGTCGCCAGGAGACAATGAGAATCGTTTTATCGAACGGCTGGACAGTGTCCAGAAAACTGGTGGGGATTCAGTTAGATATACTTATTGAGAACTGTTGATAAATAAATCCAGAAAATTTTCTTGTTTCGAAATGATTGCTCATTTCTTTGATGAGCATTATTTCATGCAGTAGCAATGGGAAAAGAGAAAGTATGAAGAGGCAATTTGAAGAATACTTTGAATCACTTAACGCCCATGAGATTGAAAAAGCACTGAGCTATATTTCAGATGACTTCACTCTTCATTTTACTGAGTATAACTTTAGTATTGACAAGGAAGGTCTCGTCGATGTTTTGGGGTGGGATAAAGGAGTCAATGGAAAGTTTTCATATGAAAAACTCACTATTAAAGAGGATTCCATAACAGGTTTGTTTAAGGAGCAAAATGATTTTCTAAAACTTCTGGGGATCAAAGATTTAAGGGCTACTAATACCTACAGGTTTGAATTTTCTGGAAAAATCGTGGAACAAACTTATACTCCTTTGCCTGACCAACCATCCTTCCAAGACAGGATGCAAGAATGTATTGAGTGGGCAAAGGCAAACAGACCTCTAGAGTTGCGTGACATTTATCCGGAAAATCAAATGCTGTTCAATGAAGAAACCGGTAAAAAATGGGTCATACTGTTGAAAGAGTGGAAAACAAGATCAGGGTGATCAGGAAAACAAATCATCTACAACTGGAAATAGCTAACCAGATTACAAACTGATCCGGCATGTCAATTGAAATCCTGAGTTTGAATGTGCAGGATTATTGAGAGCGTTCCTGCGATATGCCTTTGATGCGCGAGCAGATTGAATATCTCCGCAGGGCATCGTTTTTAGGGGGCTGACATTTCAGGGGAGATCATTCGTGTCTTTAAACATATTCATCGCAACAATCGCGGTTTACGCGTTCATTTGCACTTCCAATCCGCTGATTGCACAGGAACAGGAACCAGCGCCAAAGGACGTCATCCTCATCGTTTTATACGGATTATGGCTCCAGAAGCCTCTCGGAAGTGTGCTCCAGTCACGCGGGCCGGAGAGGTCTTCGAAGATCAGGCCATCATCATAGTCCAGCGTTCGACCGAGCCAGTTAATGCTCGCCATATTGCCGGCCGCAGCCTCAGCGGCGGCGATGGTCAGGGTGGCAAGGCCCTCCTCGCTTGATAGCTCGATCACACCACCGCGCGAGTCGCTGAGTTGTGCCTGCAGCCCCTCAAATGCGTCTGTTTCCACGCCATTGGTATCAACCACGACCAGTGACAATGCCGGGCCACCGGGCAATGCAGGCGGAATATCGGCGAGAACAGTTCCATTCCAACGAGCTGCGATATCCGCGCTAGATGCCTTCCTGGACCTGGACCACAAGATGAACACAGTAAGTTCAATCGAACAATCGGCAACGTTGATTCCTGGAATCAAAATTTGCTGGCACCCCAAACACCTGGAACTGTTTGCCAAGTTCGGTGCAGGTGGATACTACCTGGAAATCGATGACGATCTTCCGAGGGAAAATAGTGACTACCGGCTCGAAGACCTGAGCAACAGCGAGTTTGCCCTCTTCCAGGAGTATAAAGCCGCTTTCGGGCTAAACCATGGGTTGTCTTTCAGTTTCAGGTACAAGGATTACAGGGATACCAGCTGGGAGCAGCTGGAATCCTCAGAGAAAATCGAGATGGCCTACCTTGCAGATTCAGGGAAAAGGTTTGTCCTGGAAGCGGAAAAAACGCACTACAACCTGGATCAGTTTTCAAGGTCAGCCGGTGACAACGGGCTGGCCGTTCTTCCTTTTGATAAGGACGTCTTCTACCAGGCGTATCTGGAGCTCCATTTCTAGTTCCCCAGGCGGTTTACGCTGATCCCAAAAATAAGATTCACTTTGCCTGTTAGTTGATAATTCGCGGCATCCAAAAGCCACGCACGGAGCGTATTTTATCTGATTTATATCAACATGATACGGTAGCTGGAACTCAATTCTGTGCAAAATTGGTGTAGAGTCATCTGTCAACTAAGGGCAATAAACATCAGCAGGGTGAGAACCAATGAGAAACCATTCCTGGAAAAACTGCCAACTCGCGAGTGGAATCTGCATTTTCATTTTTGCTTCAAACGCACATGCACAACTCAGTGCAACGGAGCTTGATCGACTGATCGCCGGAGATCCCAGTAACAGCGATGCCATGGGTTGGTCGGTCGATGTTGATGGAAACCGCGCCGTGATCGGGGCGCCCAAAGATGACGACGTTGTAAATGGCGCCAATACTGGCGCGGCGTACGTTTTTTTGAGGAACACTCAAACAGGTGAATGGGAGCAGGAAGAAAAGCTGGTCATGCAGGGGGCGGCGGCTGGTGATGAGTTTGGTACGAGTGTAGCCATCAGTGGCGATACCATCGTGGTTGGGGCACCGCAGGATGACGCCACTACAGGGTCGTGGCTGCACGGGTCGGCACATGTGTTCACACTTGATGCGGGCAGTTGGGATAGCGGTGTGGAACTGCTCACCGACACGCCGGACACTTCAGAAACCCAGTACGCAAATTACGGGATCTCCGTGGATATCGACGGTGACACCCTCGTGGTGGGAGTGGCCTACGACGCAGAACAAGGTACGGCCTCCGGCTCATCTTTTGTATTCGAACGCACCGGCCAAACCTGGTCAGAAGTGCAGAAATTATTGCCGGGTGTAGGAGCCGATCAAAATTTCGGATGGTCTGTAGGGATTGACCAAACGACCATCATTGTTGGTGCGCCGCACTGGACAAATTCGGGCGTTGGTGAAGCCTACGTGCACACCCGCAGCGGTGGAGTCTGGCCCGTTAATGGAACGCAATTGTCGCCCGCGGACAACCTTGCCACTGACAATTTTGGCTGGTCAGTAGCGATTTCCGGTGACCAGGCGGTTGTTGGCGCGAGATTTGATGACGATGCAATCAATGGACAGGACGCTGGTTCCATCAACATCTTCGAACGTTCGTCGGGGGTCTGGTCGAGTGGAATCAAGTTGACTGCCTCTAATGGCGAAGCGAACGACCAGTTTGGCTTTGATGTCGCGACCAATGGGGAGGCGGTTATGGTCGGCGCGATTCAAAACGGGTCCTTCAATCGGGGCAGTGTCTACTTGTTTACTGATCCTGGCAGCGGATGGGCCGAAGATGACATTCTGTTCCCTGTGACGAATATCACCAACGTGTCAGCCATTGTGCATTTCGGCAGCGGAGTGGCAGTCGATTTAGGCACCATGGTTGTCGGCGCACGAAATTCTGACGTCGCCGATGGCATGGGATTCAAATTCGGGGCCGGAGCGGCGTTTGCATACGGTGTCAATACCACAGCGATTTCCTCAGCCACTTCAGCCAACCAGGTTGTGATAAAAGCACCTGCGGGCAGCTACCTGAGTGATGTTGGAGCATACGATCCCGAAAGCCTGGGGACACTGCCACCAGATAGTTCTTTTCCACTGGGAGCAGTAGGCTTCCAGGTTAATGGCCTGACGCCGGGCGCTGCAATCGAAGTGGAACTGTTGTACCCGGATTCAGTGATGATATCGAGCTACTACAAATTCAGTGACCATTGGTACGAGTTCCTGGATGACGGAACCACGGGAGCCGTAATAACCACTGGAAAAGTCACTTTAAAACTGGTTGACGGAGAGCGTGGGGACCACGACAGTCTGGTCAACGGAGTGATCATCGATCCAGGAGCGCCAAGTGAGAACCAAATCAGCGTGGAACTGTTCGACGACGGATTTGAAGATCCATAGGTCCTTTAGTATTGGAAAGCGGGCTACTTGGGAAACATCAGCACCAACTGGGCGCGAATCTGCCATCTTGATGCATCATCAGGACGAACCACGTTGTAGAAACTTGCAAGCTGAATGTTTACCGGAAGCTTTCCCAACTTCATAATCTGGCCAATTCCCAGGCCCAGCGGAACGACCCATTTACGGATAGGAAGTATAAAGCACCTTTTTTCGGAAATTGGAGAGTATTCTTGACTGAACTCCGACTCCGCACAGCCCAAAACTCCCCCGATTTCAGTCATCCAACCGGTACCTGCCGTGCATTTTCCCCTCCCTTTGCGCTGCCTGATTCGGTCTGCACACGCCCAGGCCGACCGTGACCCTT
>DATFLY010000107.1:0-20399 GCA_035267185.1 Lysobacterales bacterium
TATTGAAACTGAAACTCGTCTCCGGAAGCCGGGTCATTGGCCCGGATTCCATCAATCATTACCAGGAGCTGGTTTGATTCTGCGCCACGAACCCGCACCTGGGTCAGCGAGCCAGGCCCACCTGCCTGGCTGACTGCAAAGCCCGGCACATCACGCAGAAGCTCTGAGAGGTACCTGACCTGGCGCTGCTCGATTTCTTCACGGTTGATTACCGTGAGCGAACTGGCGATCTGGGAAGCCGGCAATGGATCCAGGCTGCCAGTCACCACCAGCTCTTCAACGTCCTCAGGCCCTTCGGCCTGAATCATGGAAGTGGAAAGAAAAAATGAAATTGCAAAAGCCAGGCACAACTGCCCGTAAGAACCTGTATGTTTCTTCAAAAATGACATCGATTTCCTCACTGCGGTCTCACCCGAACGCACCCGTGGCAATGATCGCCGGGTCGGAAAAACAGTGAGGGATTAGGAAACCGGGTTTCTTATGCCCACGTGCTTCGCCCGCCGCGATAGCTCGCCGTTAATGACACTACAGGCCGGTCTCCGGGCTTACGAAGGGCGAAGCAAGTCGCCGGTGAAGGATCGCCTTCCCATACCGTAAATTCATGGCGGGTACAGTGGCTGCGATGATCCTTGCCTTCGTCTACCGTTGCGGGGGCAGCGACGGAATTGTCATTTCCAGATTATCATTCCGGAAAATGCGCACCGTCTTCCCGTTTCATCCCTGGTTCCTACGCTTATGGGAACCTTGAAGGGACACCTGCAGACTCAACACTAGGATGCGCCAGTTTGGGGTCAGAGTAAAGGGTCAGAGAACACAAGGGAAAACGCCAGGGTGAATAAACTGTGGCGTTTACGCTGACCCCATCACAAAAAAAACCACCTCCCGCAATACGGGAGGTGGTTGAGGTGGCGAGAAAAGAGGCAATCAGTTCACTACACCTCCCTGCCAGATCACCTGGTCATGTTCGTTGACAATCTGCAGTTCGCCGTTTGGATGCAGCTTGAATTCCTGCCCTCCAAAGCCCCCCTGCTGGGCATCTGCCGTAGCACTCGCCCATATGGCCAGGCCATTCATTCGAAGCACCAGGTTTCCATCAGTCTGCCAGACCAGTTCATTGGCCTGATGTGACGTACCGGTTTGCCAGACAATCATGCCTTGCAGGTCACGCAGGACGAGATTGCCATCCAGTTGCCAGTCCAGCGAGTAATCGCCAGCGTTCATGATGTTGGCATCGCTCGCGCCGATGCTTCCGTTCTGGTTACCTCCCGGAATCACAGCTCGGGGCAACGAGGCCACACCGTCACCAAAGGCAGCAAGACGCACCAGTTCGGGATCAAATTCAGCCATGCGGCCTGCATGGTTGAGCCGGTCGGTCAGGTCGACTGCACCGTAATGAGTCACCGCATAGCGGCCATTATTCAGGGTGTAGCCATCCAGACTTCGCAATTGGCCTTTTCGATGATTAATGCCTTCACGGATCTGTGAGTCAGTCCATGCAGCAATAAGATCACCACCGAACATGCAATCAATACCGTGGCAGAAGTACTGGTAGCTGTCTGACCAGTTGTTGCCGGTCATCTCGCCCACCAGTGGCTTGATCTCATAAGCAGGGGGAATACCCTGGTGAGGCGAGCCGAGAGAAACCTTGTGTACATGCCAGCCGGTCCCATGCCAGCCACCGCTATTTTCGATTACAAAGGAGGTGGGTATGTTTGATTCAGCAAGAAAGGCTTCAAGGCTCAAGCCACCATGATGTTCTGGCCGATAATCACTCGCCATCTGTGACATGGCGGCACTCAATGTCGAGGCAGACGGAATCCGGTTTGTTCGTTCATCATGGCTTGCAAACGCAGCACTGGCATAACCATCTACTGAGCCGCGTAACTGGGCAAGATCCAGTGGCTGACCATTACCTTCCGGTAATTCCGGAGCGACTCCATAGGTATACATCGCCAGCGTTGCGCGCTTGCCAACGCTCAGGGCCTGATCTGCCAGCACCCTTGTGGTTCCGGTGCCATCAAAATTGTCTTCGATCAGGTCCAGGCCCAGATAGCCCACCGCAATCGCCGCGCGATAGAAATCACGATACTCATCGACCAGAGGCCAGTAGCTCTCGACAGAAGCAACGCGCTGCGGGATGGCGTTAATCAGTTGAAAGATGGCACCGTCTCGCATATCAATGATGCCTCCACCCGGATTAAGTGCAGCACCGGCCAGAATGGTCAGTGAATCATCAATATTCTTGCGCGCATTCGTCCATGCGGCATAGTCAGGTTCAATACCATTTTCGAGCCAGCCGATCACGCTCTCAAAGTTGCCATAGATCATGTTGACTGCGCTGTTGGCGTCCTTGTGCTGATTCAAAAAACCCTGCCAGGAGGTCTGGTCCTGCAGTTCTTCGATGGACAAGGTCAGATCAGAGATCTGATTTGCCAGGGCGTCTATGCTGTCATGCAGTTCACCAACCTGGTTGGAGAAACTCATCCTGCCCAGGCCGAGCTGCCCCATCAGAACCTGGAAGCCCACATCGGCACCAGCACGGACAATTCCGCTCAACGCCGCCTTACCGAGCTCGCTGGCGAGCAAACCCGTGACCTGTGTTTGTCCGGCTGAAATATCCCGCTGAGGAAGATCGTAGTAAGAACGAACCCACTCGGTATTGATGCGGATTCTTTCCAGCTCAGCCTCGATTTCGGCACCGTTCATGGAATTGAATGGTGTATTGGCATCTGACGATGCTTTGTCAGTCCCTGAAAGTGAGACAGATACTGGATCCGTCTCACCACAGCCATCCGAATTGCAGATGGCAATAGTGAAATCGAATACATCTTCACGGCCGATGGGCAGTACGGCTTCACCCTGATACTGGTCGTGAGCGATGCTGCGTGCCTTCACGGGTATGCCGTCTACACGATACTGGACGCTGTCTGCGGGTTCGTCATGGCTGATGCTCCAGCCGACATCCAGATCGACTGTGTCGCTGTCCTGTGATGTCGCATGAAAGTCCATCCAGTCGATTTTCGGGGCTGTTGGTGCCTGTGCGAATGCGCTGGTCGAGCCGGCAAGCATTAATGCGGGGAATACGGCTTTCAGCCGCACATTGGTACTTCTGTTTCGATTGATTTGCTTCGTCATGTTCATTCCTTATGATCGTCTCCGTCGGGTTCAATACCTGTGATTCATCCCGACGATGCAGGCAGTATTGCGGAGACTTCCTTTCCGGAATTTTTCGGGAACGTTACCGTTTTGTAATGTTTCAACATGCTGGTCAGGGGTGACCAGCGGCAGGCCTTTATCAGAACCGTTAGCGGCTGTCCTGATATTGACGAAGGGCGTTACCAAAAGCCCCGAATATAGACATCGATAAGGGGTTTTCAGTGGCCTTCCATTCGGGATGCCATTGAACAGCAAGGTTAAAACCAGGGGCGTCTGGAACAGTCACGGCTTCAATCAAACCGTCTTCCGCCAGCGCCTCAACTTCCAGGCCCTCGGCCAATTGATCAATGCCCTGACGATGAAGTGAATTGACTTCAGCGGTGGTGCGGTTGGTGATGTGATGCAGCAGGCCACCATTGGTGAAGGCGACCGGGTGTGAAGGTGCATACTGCTCATCAAGCGCGGCATCCGGGTCCTCACGGTGGTTGAGCATGCCGGGAATATCACGAAGCTTCTGATGGAGACTTCCGCCGAAAGAGACATTGAATTCCTGGAAACCACGACACACTGCCAATAAAGGTATCCCCGCCTCGATCACGGCCGGGATCAGGTGAAATGATGTCGCATCGCGGTGTGCATCATGCCAGGAGGCCGGATCCTCGAGCTCCTTGCCATAGTGATGCGGCTGCACATCCGAAGGGCTCCCGGGCAAAAACAATCCATCGAGTTTGTCGAGAACTGAGGAAGCCAGAATATCGTCCTGTATGGACGGCAAGGCCACCGCATAAGCCCCGGCGCCGTGAACCAGTGCCTGAAAATACTTCTCACCGACCATGTGAAAGGGATGCTCTCCCTGCATCCGGCGATCTGCCACGATTCCAACCAGGGGTCGTAATGCCATTATTTGCTCCTGTGAGGATTTGCCGCAAACAGACACAGCAATTCAAACGCAACTGATGCCCCTGCCAGCGATGTGATATCACCCACATCGTAGGCCGGTGCGACTTCCATCAGGTCCATGCCAATCAAATTAATGCCGCTCAACCCCCTGATGATTTCCAGTGCCTGGTAACTGCTCAGGCCGCCACAAACCGGTGTTCCCGTGCCGGGAGCGACTGAAGGGTCAAGGCAGTCGATATCAAAAGTCAGGTAAACCTTATTGTTTCCCACAACGTCCCTGACCTGTTGAGCTATCGCAGCCGAACCCTGTTCATGAACCATGCGCGCATCAAGAATCTTAAACCCAAGCGTGTCGTCGTTGGTGGTTCGCAATCCGATCTGAACTGACCGAGCGTCATCTACGACTCCTTCACGCACGGCGTGCCAGAACATGGTGCCATGGTCGATGCGCGGCCCCTGGTCGACCCAGGTGTCGGAATGAGCGTCAAAATGCACCAGTGACAAGGGCCCGTGTTTTTCTGCATAAGCCCTGAGTACCGGGTAAGTTGCGAAGTGATCGCCGCCCAGGACCAGGGTGCTGACGCCCTGCTGAACGATCCCCGATATACATTCCTCAATCACACCGGGGACTTCACCAGGCTTACCATAGTCAAACTGGCAATCGCCATAATCTACGATGGCCAGCGCTTCAAGCGGATCAATGTCCCACGGCCAGGGCCGCGCCCAGCTCATTACCGTGCTGGCCGCACGCACGCCACGGGGTCCGAAACGGGCCCCGGGCCTGTTGCTTGTGGCAGTATCGAATGGCAACCCGACCACCGCCACATCTATGTCCTTCAGATCCCGGGAGTATTTTCGACGCAAAAAACTGAGGGCACCACCAAAACTGGGCGAATGTTCAACATTACCTTTCGGATCATCAGCCAGAAAGGCGTTATCCCAGTCCTTGTGATGTGGCATTCTTTACTCCGGTGACCCCTGCTGAATTGATATTAACTGAGCTGATAATAAATGAGTTTGGCCACTTTATTTTACATTCATGACCCGATGTGCAGTTGGTGCTGGGCTTACCGTCCGGTTCATGATGAACTCAAGTCAAAACTGCCAACCTCTGTGTCATGGAAAAACCTACTGGGCGGGCTGGCACCCGATAATGATCAGCTAATGCCGGATGAAACCCGGACCATGGTCATGAGTCACTGGCGCAACATTCAGCAAAAACTTGGCACCCGGTTTAATTTCGACTTCTGGGAGCGTTGCAGTCCACGCCGCTCCACTTACCCTGCCTGCCGGGCTGTGCTGGCCGCCGCCAGGTTTAATGCTGAAGAAGAAATGACTGATGCCATACAAAGGGCCTACTACCTACGGGCGATGAATCCTTCTGATGATGCCACGAATGTTGAACTCGCCGGAGAGTTGGGATTACCTGCTGAATCATTCGCTGAGATTCTGGGGTCAAAAGAAATACACCAGGGACTGTTAAATGAGATCAGCGCTGCCAGGTCTCTTGGTGTTTCGAGCTTTCCCTCGCTGGTCTTATTGCAGGACAAGAGTGCCATGCGAATTCCACATGACTACCACAGCACAGAACCCACCATGCGTGCCATCAGCTCCCTGATAGATACCAATAAGAATTAATGACTCAGGGTAAACAGGATCTAACCTCGGGCGAGGTCAGTACCAACCTGCGACGACAGGCCGTTCCTTTCGGTATCGCACTGGTGGCGATCTTTTCATTCGAAGCGGTTGACCTGTTCTTCATCTCAAGGCTGGGCGATACCCCACTGGCTGCTGTGAGTTTCTGTTTTCCGGTGATATGGCTGGTTTATGGCATTGGCATCGGGCTTGAGGCGGGTGTGGCTTCCTGTGTTTCGCGTGCGGTCGGGCGCAAGGATGAGGAAGGTGCAAAACGCATGACCACCGACACTGCCCTGCTTGGCGGTGGACTGTTTATCCTGCTGGCCCTCACCGGAATTTTCTTCATCGAACCAACTTTTACCATGCTGGGGGCAACCCCGGCGGTAATGCCTGTGATCCTGGATTACATGTCGGTCTGGTATTGGGTTGCGCCTGTTGATGCCGTCTTGTGGATTAGCCTGGCTTCGATTCGGGCTCGTGGAAATACGGTACTTGAAAGCAAATTCATCATTGCTGCCGCAATTTTAAATTTAATTCTCGACCCACTGCTGATTTTTGGCTTGCTGGGCTTTCCCGAGCTTGGCGTAAAGGGTGCCGCGCTTGCTACTGTGATCAGCACCACGACCATTCTGATTCTGGCCCTTGGTCACCTGATCTGGAAGCTGCAGGTTTTTGCCACACCCATTGCCAGGATGACCACCATCTTCGCTTCATGGAAACATGTTCTCAGCATTGGCATTCCTGCAATGATAACCAATGCGATCATTCCGCTTTCCGGGTTGATCGTCGTGGCCATGATTGCGAAATATGGTGTTGATTCAGTTGCCGGGTTTGGTATCGCCACACGGATAGAACCGATGGTGTTGATTCCCTTCTATGCGCTGTCAGCCGTGGTCAGCCCCTTCTTTGGACAAAATTCCGGTGCCTTCAAATTTGACAGGCTATTTGAAGCCCGCAGGATTCTAACCATTTTTTGCTTCGGTCTTGGCATGCTGCTCGCGCTTACCCTGGGCCTGCTGGCAAAGCCGATTGCCGCACTTTACACCGATTCTGCTGAGATCAGCCAGGTCGCCGTGCATTATCTCTGGATCGTCTCACTCAGCTATGGTGCCTACGGCCTGGTGATGTCGATGAACGCTGCCTTTAATGGAATGGGACACCCCCTGCCGGGCGTGGCAATCTCGACCATGAGAGTGATCGTATTGTTTCTGCCACTGGCATTTCTTGGCAAAGCCATCTTTGGAATCAACGGCCTGTTTATTGCCGCCAGCATTTCCAACATTACTCTCGGCCTGATCGGCTGGTTCTGGTTGGGCAAGCAAATAGAAAAGACTGCCCGAAAACATCAACTGGCTTGATTGAACTGGCTGTGCTGATTCCAATCTTGCACTGACGCACAAGCTGCGGTGGGGGATGTCTGGGTTAACCTTAAAGCCACACAATTAGCTGTAGGAGCTGCGCCCCGCCACGACCTGTTTGCCCGTAGGAGCGGACTTCTGGCCGCGACCTGATTTCCCGTAGGAGCGGACTTCTGGCCGCGACCTGATTTCCCGTAGGAGCGGACTTCTGGCCGCGACCTGATTTCCCGTAGGAGCGGACTTCTGGCCGCGACTGACCAAAGATCGCGTGAATCTCTGACAGGAAATTTATCAATCACTGGTGTTCGGCATCCAGGAACCCCTCCAGAATAATCTATATGCAAATTGGCCGAAAGACGCCGGGTACCAAGGCATTGAGAGTTGGGCGGCACTCGGAAAAAAACCGTCCTTATCTCGTTACATTTATTACAGCTGGTAGAGTTAAGTGGCTTCAGGACTTGACGCTGGCAAGGATTGTTTGTGGCGTCCTTAATCAGACGAAATACCACAGCACCTTGTGCTATGTGGTGATGCCTGATCATGTGCACTGGTTACTCGTTTTGAAACAAGACGTCTGTCTTTCAAAAGTCGTTGGGTTTACTAAGTCATCCAGTGCTTTGCAGATCAATGCAAGGTTGCAACGTTCCGGGAAATTCTGGCAAGCAGGTTTTCATGATCGAGCCTTGAGGCAAGAAGAAGATCTGCTCCAGGTATCAAGATATGTCATTGCAAATCCGCTGAGAGCTGGCTTATGTCAGACTGTTGGTGAATATCCGCATTGGGATGCGATTTGGCTTTGAATTAGTAAGTCGCGGCCATAAGTCCGCTCCTACAACAAATCGTAATGCCTCATTCGCGGCCATAAGTCCGCTCCTACAACAAATCGTAATGCCTCATTCGCGGCGGGGGCGCCGCTCCTACAACAAATCGTAATGCCTCATTCGCGGCGGGGGCGCCGCTCCTACAAGTCTGAGGACCCAGCAATGGCTTTCAGGTACCAGCGATTCCAGCTATTTGTCGATTTTTCCATTGTCGAGAGAGGGCCGGGTTCGTAAAAGCGCGACATCACGCCTTGGTGGTTATGCTCAATGATGCTCTTGTCGGCGATGGTGGTCACATCCCAAAGCCAGATCAGCCGATCGAAATCATAATGCTCACCCGCAACCGCGTCCTCATGCACCAGCCAGGTGATATCGCATTCACATTCATCGGGTGAAACCGGCAGGAAACGGTAGAGGACCATGTGATCACAGTAAGCCAGGCCATAAAGCAAAGGCCCAATCTTGAAATCTGACGCGCCACGATCGAAACCAGTTATGGATCCCAGCAGGGGAGCGAGTTGTTTGCCATCTTCGCTGCCGGTCACAAATCGCCTGAGCAAAGGGTAGCGCTGGTATGCCCGATCAGTGCCAAATTCTCCTGACTTATCGTAGGAACAATCAAATTCGTCGTCGGTCAGGCCACAGGCAACACCGCGTATCAGCAACTGCTGATATTCCTCAGCCCAGACTTCATCTGCCATGGCCAGCGAATGAGACCTTGAATATTCGGGATGGGCCGGGGCGCAGTGGTAACACTCCTTGTAGTTTTCAACGGCGAGTTTCCAGTTGGCCCGGATTGAGTAACTCTTGCGATGTGCGACCCTGGTTTTGTCCAGGCCATAAGGTGCCATACGGGGACCGAGCTGTTGGTCAACCAGGTCAAAATTACCCGGACTCTGATCAAAATTGACGAACATCAGGCCCTGGAAAATCCGAAGGTTCAGGCGCCTGAGGCCATATACGGATTTATCGAACCCCCCTGGCATATGCGCCGCCGCTTTAAGAGCTCCGTCCAGGCCGTAAGTCCAGCCATGATAGCGACAGGTGAGACGCTTTTCGTTTCCTGATTTTTCCAGGCAAACCCTTGAACCCCGATGTCTGCAAACATTCAGGAGGGCATAGATATCGCCATCAGAGGCTCGCACGATGATGACTGATTCTGTTGCGAACTCCAGCAAGCGAAAGTCACCCACCTGCGGGATTTCGCTGACATGACAGGCGTATAGCCAACTCCTTAGCAGGATGCGGTCGATTTCGCGTTCGTATATTTCTGCATCACAATAAAAAGTGCGATCCAGTGCCCGACAGTCCTGTTGCCTTTCTACCAGATCGGAAATTCTGTTGTCAGTCATGTTTGCCAGCCACGGGCGCCGGGTTGTCAGGCGGTGCAAAATGGTCCGGAAAAGCCGCTGCCAGGTGAATCATGCACATTCGTTGCGCGTCGTCGCGACTGAACTTACGCGGACTGACCAGGAGATCCAGCCAGAAGCCCTGGCACATGGCGGTTAGTCCGCGGGCAACGGCGTCAACGTCGACAGTGTAATCCCCCTCTTTGGTTATCTGCTGACATAAAGCCCGTATTGTTGACTCGTAATCACGATCGCGCTCTGCGCACAGCTTTCTGTAGGTGGGGCGGGACTTGCTTTCGCCCCAGAAAGCAAACCAGACGGCCAGCTTGTCGCGATCACAAAGCGCTTTTTCAAAATCAACGCCAACCAGGGCAGCGAGTTGCTCTGCTGCGCTGTCATGTTCCATCGACAAAGCGCTTCTCCAGTAGGTTCGGTATTCATCAACCACGAACCTGAGTGTTTCAAGCAAAAGGCGATCCTTGCTCTGGAAATGAAGGTTGATGATGCCCTGGCTTAACCCGGCCTCTTTGGCCACGCTGGACATGGTGGTATCGGAAAGACCGTGGCTGGCAATGCTCCTGATGGTGGCCAGAATCAGCTGTTGCCGACGCTGTGCAGGTGGCGCTGTGCGGCGCGAAGCCTTGGATGTAACACCTTTTCCCATTCTGCCAATATAATGAGTTGCGTGGTACTATTCAATGAATGAATGATCATTCAGTGGGATGCACCAAAACACTTAGAGACACTGACCAGTCACAGATAACGTCAGGGTTTGGAGCAAAGGATCCGGATTGAACGATAACAATAAAAAAGCGGGTGGCAACAACAACTTTGACGCCATCGTGATCGGCGCCGGCCATAACGGAATTGCCAATGCTGCTTTCCTGTCCAAGGCAGGGCTCAAAGTGCTGCTGCTGGAAAAAAACCCCTGGATCGGTGGGGCTTCAGTCAGCCGGGAACTTCATGAAGGCTGGATGTATTCCAATTGTTCCTACGTGTGCAGCCTGTTGCGACCTGAAATTTACAGGGCCCTGGATCTTGCACGGTATGGGCTCCAGATCGTCCCCTACGGCGGCAGTGTGACTTTCACCGAGGACGGTGATTACCTGGGCAAATACGTTGATCATGACACCACCCGAAGGGAGTTTGCGCGGCACAGTGAACGTGATGCCGACGCCAGCCTTCGATACCACACCGATATCATGAAACAGTGTCGGTTTATCCGTCAGTTCCTGCTCAGAACTGCACCTGATCCGACTTCTCTGAAGCCTTTCGATATCAGGGAAATGCTGCACCTTGGGCGCGAATTCTGGAACCTGGGTGAAGAAACCCTGGGTGACCTGGTGCGTTTCTACACCATGAGCATTTCTGATTATCTCGATCAGTATTTTGAGAATGACCTGATCAAGGCTGCCTATGCCGGTAGTGGCATCATCGGCTCTGCCATGGGCGTGATGTCGCCTGGTACGGCTTATGTGTTATTACACCACGCCATGGGAGAGGTCGATGGCAGCATTGGATCATGGGGCTTCGCACGAGGTGGCATGGGCTCCATCGCAAATGCAATGGCAGATTGCTTCAGGGAAAACGGCGGCGAGATACGAACCGAGGCCGGTGTCGAGCAGATCCTGGTTCGCAATGGCAAGGTTCGCGGTGTTGCTTTATCCAGTGGCGATGAAGTCGAGGCGCCATTGGTGGTATCCAATCTCGACCTGAAGCGAACTTTCCTCGATGTCATGGACGAAAATGACCTCGATTCTGATTTCGTACGCAAGGTTCAGAACTTCAAAACCCGGGGTTCATCGGGCAAGGTGAATATCGCCCTGGATGGACTACCCGAATTTCCCGCTTTGCGCGGCAACGATGAACTGATTCGCGGTGATATGCATTTCATCGACAGCATCGAGCGACTGGAGCGCGCGTACGATGACTGGAAAGATGGCTCGTGGTCAAAAGACCCATACATCGACCTGCTGATACCCACACTGACTGATCCAACGATGGCACCGCCGGGCAAACACTTTATGTCCGTTTTTGTGCAGTACGTTCCGCCAAAGCTGACCAAAAATGGCGTGAAGGCTTGTGACTGGACGGACAAGGACCGCGACGCATTTGGCGAAACAGTGATCAACAAGATTGCCGGTTACAGTCCGAACTTCAGGGATCTGATTCTGCACAAGGAGGTTCGGACACCTCGCGAACTGGAGGCCGAGGTGGGCCTGACCGAGGGCAATATATTCCAGGGTGAACTGACACTCGACCAGCTTCTGTTTAACCGCCCGATTCCCGGTTATGCGCAATATCGCGGCCCTGTAAAAGGCCTGTATATGTGCGGCTCAAGCAATCACCCTGGTGGCGGTGTCATGGCAGCACCAGGCGCCAACGCAGCGCGGGAAATCCTGCGCGACCTGCGTAAGCCCAACACTGTACCGGAGGGCTGGCTGGATGACTGAAGCGAATAAAAAGGTGGTCATTATCGGGGCCGGCCACAACGGCCTGGTATGCGCGGCCTACCTGGCGAAAGCTGGCTTTGAAGTGAATGTGCTTGAAGCCTCAACCCGGCTTGGTGGGGCAGCAATTACTGACGAATTTGAAGAAGGGTTTCGGGTTTCCTCCGCAGCACATCTGCTGTACGGACTTGACGAAAGCATCATCAGCGACCTGGAACTCGAAAAGCACGGGCTGGAAATGGCACACGAGGGCCTGGACACTATCGCACTCTCCCCTGAAGGTGATCACCTGCAAATTTCCGGTGACCAGATCAAGGGTGAAAATATCAGCGGGCAGGATCAGGAAGCGATGGTTGAATACCACCGGAAGATGATCCGCTTTGCCGGCATCTTCGGCTCATTGCACGATCAGGTCCCACCCAGGCTGGCCTCGGACGATCGCTCACAAAACATGGCACTGGCACGACTGGCCTTCAAAATTCGACGCCTGGGCAAAAAAGACATGCGCGAATTTCTGCGCATTGCCGGAATCAATCTTTACGATCTCCTGGAAGAAACGTTCGACAATGAACTACTCAAGGGTGCCCTGAGTCTTGACGGCGTATTGGGTGCACACCTGGGACCACGCTCCAACAACAGTGTTTTTTCTGCACTGCATCGAATGAGTGGCTCGGTTGCTGGCAAACCAGGCGCGATGGCCCTGCCAAGAGGCGGCATGGGTGCGGTGTCGGATGCGCTTGCCGAGGCCGCCAAATCACACGGCGCCTCGATACTGCTGGATGCCAGGGTTGCAAGAATCGAGACTGAAAATGGTCGCGCTGTTGGCGCTTCACTGCCCTCAGGCGAAACCATGCCGGGTGACTACATCATCTCGAACTGCGATCCCAAAACAACGTTCCTGAAACTGCTTGGCGCGCGCCACCTGGATGCTGGAATTGTCGGCAGGGTAAGCAATATCCGGCAGAGCGGCAGTGCAGCCAAGCTGCATCTCGCTCTTGATGGCCTGCCGGAATTCACCGGCCTGGATGCTGAACACCTGGGCCATCGCCTGGTGATTGCTCCGGACATGGACTATGTCGAAAGAGCCTTCAATCATGCCAAGTATGGTGAGCATTCAACCCGACCGATCATGGAGATCACGATACCAGGCATCAATGACCCCGGCCTGGCGCCAGATGGAAAACATGTGCTGTCGGCCATTGTGCAATACGCACCTTATGGCCTGAAACAAGGCTGGGACAATGCCAAAACGGCTTTCAGAAAAATCGTTCTCGATACGCTGGAACAATACGCACCTTCCATCCGGAAGCAGATCATTGCAGACGAGTTGCTGACACCCCGGGACATGGAAGAGCGGTTTGGAAATTCTGGTGGCCACTGGCACCACGCTGAGCTGACTCTGGACCAGTTCCTGATGTTGAGACCGGTAGCTGGAGCGGCCCAGTACGCCACTCCTGTCGATGGTCTTTACCATTGTGGTGCAGGCGCACATCCCGGCGGCGGTGTTATGGGGCATGCCGGCAGAAATGCCGCAAGGGTGATCGCGGGGGAAAACAACTAAAATGCGAACCGTTAACTATTCCCACCCTGATCATTACAAGGTCAAGGCTTTTCCAACGCCCTTTCATGAGCGCGCAGCAGAGCTCAACCAGCAACATTGCTGGGGCCGCTGGAAAGACTACATCACTGCCAATACCTACTACGATACTTCCACCGAGTATTTTGCGGCGCGCAATGCCTGCAGTGTTTTCGACATCACACCGATGACCAAGCACCGCATCAGTGGCCCCGATTCCCTGGAATTCATGAATCGACTGGTGACACGTGAGGTTTCAAAAATCAAACCGGGACGTGTTGGTTACACGGTCTGGTGCAATGATGAAGGACAGGTGATCGACGACGGCACCATTTTTCATCTTGAACAGGGCGTGTACCGACTGTGTTCCCAGGAACCCCAGATCGACTGGCTGCTGACATCGGCGATCGGTTTTGATGTCGACATTGTCGACGAGACACACGATGTTGCAGCCCTCGCCTTCCAGGGTCCGACCAGTTGCGCGGTTTTAAAGAAGATGGGGCTTGAAGGCATTGAGGAGCTGACCCCTTTTGGTATCCGGTCTTTCGACTTTGAAGGGACAGAATTAACTGTTTCAAGGACAGGTTATACCGGCGATCTCGGATATGAACTATGGATTGAACCTGAATTCGCACTGGTTCTTTGGGATCGCCTGTTCGAAGCAGGCAAAATGCATGGCATTCGGCCACTGGGTACGGATGCACTGGAAATCCTGAGAATAGAAGCCGGCTTTATCCTGGCAGGAATCGATTTCCTGCCTGCACATGAAGCAGTTCGCCCTGACCGCACGCGATCTCCGTTTGAACTTGGCCTTGGGTGGCTGGTTCACCTGGACAAGTCTCATTTCACAGGTAAGAAAGCGCTGTCCAGAGAAAAAGAGGAAGGCTCGCGATATGTCTTTGCCAAACTGGATATCGAAGGCAACAAACCAGCGCACCAGTCATTTATTTTCGACCGCAAAGAACGGTTTGCAGGAACAGTGACCTCGGCAGTCTGGTCACCTTCGGCCAAGGCCAACATTGCCCTCGCCTCCCTGGAGGCACCACACGGTAAGCCAGGCGATGAACTGCTGGCAGAGATCTACTACCAGCGCGAACTCAAGTGGAGCCGTGTCATGGCCCCCTGTCGCGTGGTTGAAGGCATGTTCTGGGATCCGGCACGCAAACGACAAACCCCACCTTCAGACTTCTGAAAATTCGTCTGTTGACCTGATAATCAGACTGACTACGGGTGTAGTTGGCTAGTCAGATTCCCTGAGTGCCTTGAGTTGTTTTTGAAGACGATCATCAACATCCGTTGCATGTACTGTTGCTGCGGCCTCAAGCACCTCAGGTGGTAGCCGCACCTTGTAATTGGGGTTGCTGTAGGCAAACTTGATGATTCCGTCTGTACCAATAATGAATGTAGATGGTACAGGCAGCACATGGTGTTCACGGCCCGAGGCACCTTCAATATCGATGTCGTAATTCAGATATCGCTCGACAAGCTCATCCGGAATTTTAAACGCCACACCAAAGGCGCGGGTTGCGCACAGGTCGGAATCTGACAGAACCTGGTATTCCAGGTCTGGTTCATCCAGGCTTTCGGCCAGCACGCTGGGCTGATCGACACTGATAAACCAGATGTCATATCCCATGGCCTTTACCTTTTGCTCAACTTCCTGCATTTCTGCCAGGTGCAGATTGCAATAGGGACACCAGCCGCCCCGATAAAAAGTCATGATGACAGGTTGATCAAGGCTCGCTGGATTGAATTCCACAGGCGCCCCAGCAGGATCCATAACGGTGAATTCCGGAGCCATCATGCCCGGCATCAATGGTTGGGCATCTTCCGCTGCTGCATGTATGGCATAGCGGCCCGTGGTTTCCTGATTTGCACATTCTGCCCACACTTGCAGTGGCACAAAAACAAACAGGGAAGGCAACACAATACGATTTATAAACTGACGATACATTTTCATTCCTAAAAAAACGACGGCCCCTGAGAACAGGGGCCGCAGTTTTAACTACAGGTTGGTCCCGAACAGCAACTACGCTGCTTCCGGGATGACGATTTTAAACGAAGCGTCTGAATGCAACCGCTCCAACACCCATCATCATCAGCATGAGCAGTAACAGACCATACTGACTCAGCGTCGGAATACCGGCGTACAGGCGGGTGTTAACAATCACACAGCTGTCTCCCTGGCCTGGGAACACGATCATTTCTTCACAATCGCTTTCATCAGTCAGGACGCCGACGATTGGCTCTTCCGTTGCGAAGCAGGTCGTGCCTTCGAAGTATGGAAGAACTTCAAACACACCCGGGTTGTCCGGATCGATAAAGGTGTCGATGCAGTAGTTGCCACTGCCGTTACCACGGAACTCAATGTCACATGGGAATCCACCGATGATCGGACCGTCACACTCGAGCGTGATTTCGACGAATTCACCACCGAAGAACTGTGGATTGTCATCAATCCATTCCTTCTCGACGACCACGTCTACCGGTTGCAGCTCGTTGAAGATTGCGCAGGTGAACTGTCCACCCTCGATGTCTTCATAATGGCACCCAAACTCGTCATCGAAGATATCGGCTGCGACTCCGGTCGTGGCGCCTGCCGTGTAGGTAGGCTCGTAACCTGGCGGTATGATTTCGTCAATATCACAATCCATCGTTCCCGGCTCGAAGTCGTTGACGATGAACTCGATTTGAGTGAAGTCACCAGGCTGCAGACCTGCTGCTTCCGGATCATGAACCACGCCCTGCTGCATCAGCGGCAGACCTGTGTTGCAGTCAATGACTACGGTAACGCCCAGCGGATTATCGTCGCTGAAGTCCTTGGTCACGACAAATGTTGTGCGCTCCCTTTCGAGGTCTCCGCAATCCGCGTTGTTACCCGGATCCGGATCGGTATCGCTTCCGCTGACCGAGTTGTAAGTGCCTGTACCAGCACCGTTACACTCAAATTCACCAGTCACGGCCGAAATATCAAACTCGACAACCACGGTCCAGCTTTCGTCACTCTGGGCGGCAAGTGCCTCATCGTCCACCAGCAATTCACCGCTGGTGAAGCTGTATGGCAATGCGCCTGCCAGCATTCCGCTCTGGTTGTTCTCAGAGCCTGCGTTGTAGCTGACCAATTCGGCAGACACGATTACCGCTCCCGTGGCCGGATCGATTGTATCGATCACGTCATAGAAGCCAGGACCGTCAGCGAGGTTGGTCGCCGTGATCTCGTAGGTAACTGTGACCGTACCCGGTGCAGAATCATCGAAGTTGGTGACCGTCTTGGCCAGGTCGATCTCAGGATCTGGCAGACCAACACAGGCGTCGTTGTTTCCTGGATCGGTTTCATTATCAACTCCCATGACTTCGTTGTAGAAGCCGGTGCCAGAAACAGGATCACCCGGATCACAATCGCTGTCGGCCGGATCAACCATGACAGGATCAACGTTGAAGTTCGCTGTGACAAACCAGAACTCGTTACGCAGACCAGCCAGTGCTTCACCAGTCACGATGGTTCCGGAAACCGGGAAGTTACCCAGCATGCCTGTTCGCGTGATTTCACTTCCGCCCTGATAGGCAGCCATAGCGGTATTCAGCGTAATGCCGGAACCCGGGGTGAACATGTCTTCAACATTGTAGAAGCCAGGACCTTCACCCAGGTTGTCTGCCTCGATACGGTAAACAACGGTATAGGTGCCGTTCGCTTCGAGCGTCGGTCCACTATCCACGGTCTTGATCAGATCGATATCCGGATCAGGCAGACCATCACAATCCTGGTTATTGCCCGGATCAGGATCGGTATCAGATCCCATAACTTCGTTGTAGAAGCCGGTGCCCGTTACAGGCATTCCGGGTTCACAATCGGCCGTGCCAGGATCAACCGTTGCCGGATCAACTGTGAAGTTGACCGTCAGTGTCCAGCGTTCGAACTGCTGGCCAGCCAGTTGCTCGCCGGTGACCATCGTTGGGTAAGTATTAACGATCGTACCCGACGGGTCATCTTCACCCACACCCACCTGATATTCGATGGTGGCGGTGTTGAGCGTAATTCCAGTACCCGGTGCAACGTTGTCGATGATGTCGTACTCACCTGGTCCGTCACTGGCGTTGTTGGCCTCGATGACATACTGAACAGTGTAAGTTCCGTCTCCTTCAAGCGTGACGCTGTCAGGGACAACCGTTTTGATCAGATCGATTTCTGCAGCAACAACGGCATTGGTGTATGTACACACAATGTCAGTATCGGTGCCATCGATATCCAGGGTCGCTGTGGTTTCACCATCAACGTATGTTGGTACGTTGGTGCTGCCAGTGCAGTCAAAGCTGGTGTTGTAGGCACCGGCATTGCCACCACCAAGTGTTTCGCTCAGTGTCACCGTTTCACCTGACAGGGCTATGGTGACAACCGTGTTGGTGTTGTCGATTTCAGACCCGGCTGCACCCGTTGCTGTCGATGTGGCATTGCCATCATTGACGCCATCGGTATTCAGATCTGCCGTATCGTCCATAACCCCATCGACCCACTCTTTACGCAGGGTCAGGCTGGAAGTCTGACGGGTGTTTGTGTAAGTACAAACAATGTCAGCATCCTTGGCATCAATCTCCAGCGTCGCCGAGGTGTCTCCAGGCGTATAAGTGGATGCGTTGGTGTTGCCTGTGCAGGCAAAGCTGGCGTCATATGAACCAACGTTTCCGCCACCGAGCATTTCGCTCAGAGTGACCGTTTCACCCGACAGGGCTACCGTGACAACTGTGTTGACGTTGTCAATTTCAGATCCTGTCGCTCCGGTGGCTGTCGACGTGGCACTGCCATCATTAACACCATCGGTGTTCAGGTCTGATGTGTCATCAAGCGCACCATCGACCCACGTCTTACGAAGAGTCAGGTTCGCTGACTGACGCGTGTTGGTGTAGGTACAGGTGATATCGCTATCAGCAGCATCGATGTCCAATGTTGCCGACAAGTCACCTGGGGTATAAGTCGGTGCATTGGTGTTGCCTGCGCAGACAAAACTCACATCGTAGGAGCCCGTATTACCGCCACCGAGAACTTCACTCAGCGTGACAGTTTCTCCGGACAGGGCCACGATGATGGCGGTATTGACATCATCAACCTCTGATCCCGGTGTACCGGATGCGGTTGAAGTATCCATGTCACTGTTCGCACCGGAGGCAGTCAGTTGTGACGTGTCGCCGTTAGCACCATCAATCCATTCCTTACGAAGGACCATGCGCGAGGTCTGACGCTGGTTGGTGTAAGTACACACCACATCAGTATCAACCGGATCGATCAACAGCGTGGCTGTTGTGGTGCCCGGAGTATAGGTTGGTGCATTGGCACTACCCGTACAGTCGAAGGCAACGTCGTACGAACCGATATTGCCGCCGCCCAGCATTTCGCTCAGCGTCACCGTCTCTCCGGCAATGGCCGTGGTAACCACCGTGTTGGTGTCATCCACCTCGGAGCCGGCTGCACCGGTAGCAGTCGACGTGGCCATGCCATCGTTGACGCCATCGGTGTTCAGAGCTGCAGTGTCATTGGCAGCACCGTCGACCCATTCCTTACGAAGCGTCAGGGTGGAAGCCTGCAATGTGTTGGTGAATGTACACACGATGCTTGTGTCGCCTTCATCGATCAGCAGCGTGGCCGATGTGTCACCCGGTGTGTATGTCGGTGCGTTGAAGCTGCCCGTGCAGGCAAAGCTGGTTGTGTAGTTACCCGCTCCTCCCAGAACTTCACTCATGGTGACTGTCTCGCCCGCCAGCGTGGTAGTGATAACAGTATTGACGTTATCGACCTCGGAACCTGCAGCGCCGCTGGCCGTTGAAGTGGCCATACCAGAATCGTTACCCGCGCTCGAAAGCATGGCCGTGTCATCCATGACTCCGTTGACCCACTCCTTGCGAAGCGTCAGGCCGGCAGACTGAACCGTATTGCCGTAGGTACAAACAATATCTGTATCGGCTTCGTCAATCAGCAGGGTGGCCGTCGTAGCGCCCGGCGCGTAGGTCGGGGCATTGGTATTGCCTGTGCAACTAAAGGTGGTTGTGTAAGAACCCGTGTTGCCGCCACCCAGCATCTCGCTCAGCGTGACCGTTTCGCCAGCCAGGGCCGTTGTATTCGCCGTGTTGGTGTCATCAATTTCAGACCCTGCCGCACCACTGGCCGTGGAGGTGTCGTTGTCATCGTTGACACCATCGATGGTCAAGTCAGCCGTGTCATTCGTGACACCATCGATCCATTGCTTACGCAGCGTCAGGTTCGATGACTGCAGGGTATTGGTGTAAGTACACACAATATCCGTATCAGCGCCATCAATCAGAAGTGTCGCAGTGGTTGTACCAGGATTGTAGTTCGGTGAATTGGCACTATCGGTACAGGCGAAGCTCACGTCATACATTCCGGTATTACCGGCCAGCACTTCGCTGAGTGTTACGGTTTCGCCCGATAGAGCAATGGTAACCACTGTATTGGTGTTGTCGACTTCGGAGCCGGCAACCCCACCTGATGTCGAGGTGCTGTTGCCATCGTTAACACCATCGGTGCTCAGGTCTGCGGTGTCATTCAGGACGCCATTGACCCACTCCTTACGAAGCGTCAGTGATGATGTCGCGCGGGTGTTGGTGTACGTACACACAACGTCCGTATCAGCCGGATCAATCAGCAATGACGCGAAAGTGTCACCTGGCGTGTAGCCTGGCGCATTGTTGTTGTTCGCACAGTCGAAGGTGACGTTATAGGAACCCGTATTGCCGCCACCGAGCGTCTCGGTCAGGAACACAGTCTCGCCCGAGAATATGGTGGTTGTGGCCGTGTTCACATTGTCAATTTCAGAACCTGCCGCACCGGTTGCCGTTGACGTGTTGCTGTCGGCCTCGATACCAGCGATGTCCAGTAATGACGTGTCGTTCATGACACCGTCAACCCACTCTTTCTGCAATGTGAGAGTCGTTGTCTCACGCGAGTTGGTGTAGGTACAAACAATGCCTGAATCAGCGGCATCAATTTCCAGGGTCGCCGTCGTGGCTCCTGGCGTGTAGGTTGGCGCATTGTTGTTGTTTGTGCAGGCAAAAGTGACGTCATAGGTGCCTGAGTTGCCACCACCGAGCATTTCGCTCAGGGTCACGGTCTCGCCGGAAAGCACGGTCGTTGAAGCCGTGTT
>DATFLY010000108.1:0-14484 GCA_035267185.1 Lysobacterales bacterium
GCATCGGTTTTTCCGACAGTTTCAAAAAGGATATACATCAGTGCGGTGATCACTGCACCAAGCATCCATGGCCATCCATGCGCCCGGTAACGAAAAAACAGGTAGATGGCCAGCGCAAAAGTCAGCCCGATACTGATGTAGAGGGCATGGCCGAACAGGTAAATGGTATCCAACCCTTCAATTTTAAGACCGGGAACATATCCATTAATGAGACGGGCCAGAATGGGGGGCAACAAGCCAAACACGGTGCTGATCATCAACGCACCATGCAGATACATATTCCGCCGATACCGAAGCGCCAGGTAAACGATGAGTGGGGTTGTAAACGTCAGCATCACATCACCGGTTAACAGTGCCTGTCCGAACTGGACATAGAACGGATGGTCACCAACCGCTTTTTGTGCACCCAGCCATGACACCAGGGCAAACGCACCCACCATGATCGGTGTCAGGACAAAAAGCGCCTTTCCCAGGCTGCGGTGTAACTGCAGTTTACGGGACTGAATAGAATAACTTTGCGCAGCAATCAGCAGGATCCACAATGTTCCGGTAATCCCATGCAAGTGATGAATCAATGGCGCTTTCGGCAGCATGCCAAAATAACTGCTCCAGAACGCCAGCATCGTGACCGGCAACAATAACAACATGTAGTAGTGAGCTTTGGTATAAGGCATCAGATCTCCCTCATCACCGATGGATAAACTGGCCTATTCGCCCTGATCATCTTCATGATTAAAAACATGAATATCCCGCTGCGGGTAAGGAATGCTGATTCCGGCTGCATCCAGTGCCTTCTTGATGCGCTCGGTGATCTCGCGTACGGCCGGATTGTGCGTTTGTGATGAGACCCAGGGCCGAACAGTGAGGTTGACACAACTATCACCAAGGTCAGAAACCGACACCGTTGGTTCAGGATCAGGCAGGACATGCTCGCTCTCCCGGATGGCAGTGAGGATCACTTCGCGTGCATGATCAATGTCATCGTCGTAACCGATGCCAATAATCAGGTTCACACGTCGTTTGCCTTCATCAGTGTAATTGAAGATCTGGTCACTCATGATCAGTCCGTTAGGAATGATGATCTTGGTGCGGTCGCGCTTGCGCAGAACCGTGGTGAATATTTCCACTTCCTCCACGATGCCTTCTGTGCCGGCCACATTCACCCAGTCACCCAGTTTGTAAGGCCGAAAAATGATCATCAGGACACCCGCGGCAAAATTGGACAGCGAACCCTGTAAAGCCAGGCCAATCGCAAGTCCCGCTGCACCAACCACGGCGACAATCGAAGCAGTCTGGATACCAAGGGCACCGATGGTTGCAATCACCACAAAAACCAGCAGCACGGCATAGAGAATGTTGCGGATGAACTTGCGAAGCATGTCG
Organism: Lysobacterales bacterium; assembly: GCA_035267185.1. Taxonomy (GTDB): domain Bacteria; phylum Pseudomonadota; class Gammaproteobacteria; order Xanthomonadales; family SZUA-36; genus JAUIBE01. The sequence continues at coordinate 1,384 of DATFLY010000108.1, forward strand.
TCCATGCCTTTTCGTTTCATCAGGTTGTTGGCCAGATCAGCAAGCATTTTTGCAACGAATTTACCGATAAAAAATATCAGCAGCGCTTTTGTGATCAGCCAGCCGTATTGAACTGCGAAGGCCTGGGCTGTCACGAGCCATTCCTGGTTTTCCAAGATTTTCTCCTTTGTTATTTGTTGTTCAAAAAAGGGGGTCAGAGTCCCTTTTTATTGTCCGGCATCATTTTAACTTGCAAATTTCCAGGTTGCCCGGGTGATGTACCCAATCATGTACCATTGAAACCCTGGGTCTGTGAGTGCAAGCAGTGCAGACCATGAACACTGACTGATTGAGACCTGAAGCCGGACACCTGAACATGGAACTCGTTGTTTTTGACCTTGACGGCACACTGCTCAATCGGGATTCACAAATATCCCAATACACCAGAGAGACTCTGAAATTGCTCGCTGCGCGCGATATTGCCTACACGGTGGCCACCGGGCGAACACTTCACGGCGCCCGGGCACTTCTCGAAGGCCACGGATTTGCACTGCCACAAGCTTACAAGAACGGCGTCATGATCTGGCATCCGGAACAGAGCCGTCTGTCAAGCGAGGCATTGGTTACCGGCCGCGAACTTAAACACGTGGTTCGCAGCGCCCTCAACGAAGGTGTCACACCATTCGTTTTCACGCTTGGACTTGAGGATGAAAGCACCGTGTACCACTCTCCACTGCAAAGCGACATCGAGCGAGAACTGATCCGGCACTTTGGTGTGGCCGAGTGCTTGATTGCCCGGCCACTTGAAGAATTACCGGAAGATGCCAGCGTGACTCACGTCAACTGTATCGGCGAGAGCGCTAAAATCGAAGCGGTATTTCGCAGCGTTAACGACGAGCCAAATCTGGTCGCTTACTCTGGGGTTGCGCTCGAGGGTGAACAATGGCGTTGGCTGGATGTACATCACAGTGGTGCCAGCAAAGGTGGCGCCGTTCGATTGCTAAAGGACATGCTGGGCCTGGAGCGCGTCATCTGTTTTGGAGACAACGAAAACGATCTCAGCATGTTCCATGCCGCCGATGAGAGTTACGCACCCGATAACGCAAAGGATGTCATCAAAAACGCGGCGACTGCTGTCATTGGCCATCATGATGAAGAGGGTATTGCGCATTTCTTAAGGGAGCGTTTTGACCTGGGCAGCCGAAGATGAGGAGTTTGATGTGACGCTCAGAGAGGTTCGAAAATGCTCACCGAAGTGATTTCGATGTTGAAAGATTTTGTCCCGTTTCTGTTGACCATCGCAGCGGTCATGGTGGCTCTTGCGCTGGTGAATTGGGCACTCAGGCGCCGCTGGCGGGACAATCCCGAGGCTCAGTTCCGTTTCCAGATGATCATGCTGGCGCTGACCCTGGCGGGACTGCTGACCATAGTCATTGCCCTGCCAATTGATGAAACGCTCAGGGGGCAATTGCTGAGCCTGATTGGAATTCTGCTGAGCGCCGCAATTGCGTTGTCCTCGACTACTTTTATTGGCAACATCATGGCCGGCATCATGCTCAAGGCCGTCGGTCATGCACGGCCTGGCGACTTCATCACTGTCAATGACCTGACCGGCCGCATCACCGAGATGGGCCTTTTGCACACCGAGATTCAAACCGAGTTCCGCGACCTGGTGACCCTGCCCAACCTCTACATGGTCACTCACCCACTACAGGTGGTACGCAGCTCTGGCACGATCATCACAGCCGAGGTGTCACTTGGCTACGATGTACCCAATTCGGAGGTGGAGGCCATTCTGCAGCAGGCCACCAACGATGCAGGACTGACTGAAGGGTTCGTGCAGGTGCGCGAACTGGGCGATTTTTCAATCACCTATCGCGTGGCGGGATTACTGGAGGACGTCAAGAGTCTGATTTCGGCACGCTCGAAGCTGCGAACGGCAATGCTGGATGCACTTCACGAAGCGGGCGTTGAAATTGTATCGCCCAACTTCATGAATACACGTTCGATGGAACCCGGCCTGCCCATCATCCCAAAGGCTGCGCGCAAAAGTGATCCATCGCCAGGCACAAAAGCCGAGGACATTGCCTTTGACAAAGCAAACAACGCGGAAATCATAGAAGATATGCGCAAGTCTATCGAGGGCATTACCGAAAGACTCGATAAAAAGGGAGAAGATGGGGTCGAACTCACCGCACATGAGCGTACCCGGCTTGAATCGAAACGCACGATTCTCATCGAACAGCTTCAGCAAGCGGAACTGGCCCTGGAAGAGGAAGAACGAGCAGGCAAAGGCGAAGCCGGCTAGCAGAAAAGGACTCTTACCCCTGTTTCATTGAGACCCACCATCGAGACCAATCAGTATCGCGTCATGGTCACTCGAGCGGTACGGATCAATCGCATAGAGTGCCGCCGGCGCCGGGTTGTCTTCTGAATACCCCAGGGCTCTCGGCTCATCTGCATTGATATGCCAGACAGCCGCCCTGCTGACCTGGCTTGCCAGGCTCGGGCTGGCGATGGCGTAATCCAGCCTGCTCGCCTGCCCCTGGAATACAAAGCTGTAGTCCCTGACTGAGAGAAGATCGACCCAGTCATCCGAGGTACCCGGCACGCCGTCCCACCCTGACGTAATCCCTGCAATCGGGTCCTCGGCGGGATGAGAATTCAGGTCGCCGATGATCAGCACATCCGGGTCGTACATTCCCAGGTTGTTGGTGGTGCCGGTGGGGTCGTTGGCAAACCAGTCGAGCAATTCAACGGCGCCCTGAGCGCGTGAATCGTTGAAGCACGCCTGTCCGTCTCCCTGGTCCATATCAAGACCGGTCGGCGCCGGGCTGCACCCTTTGGATTTGAAGTGGTTGACGCTGACAGTGAAGGCACCAATTGCAGTATCAAAAGTCTGGGTCAATGCAGGGCGGTTGAGCTTGAAAATGTTGCCGTTGGGATTGGCAAAAGCATCCGTGTAAAGCCAAACGAGCGGCCCAACCGGTGTGACAGTTGCGGGTTTGTATAGCAGTCCAACCATCAAAGGTGAGGTGCCAAAGCCGTCGTTTGGATCAAGGTACTCATAAGTCCCTGCGCCCACCCTCGTATTGATGCCGTTAACCAGGTCCTGGATGGCGCTCATGGGTCCGGCAAGATAGTCATTTTCGAGCTCGATAAGCCCAACAATATCGGCATCCATACCGACGATGGCCTCGACCAGTTTGGCACGCTGCCGCTGATATTCGGTAAAGGTGGTTTGTCCTCCACCGAGCGGAAAACTTGCCGGATCGCCACCATCTCCATTCAGGAAGAACTCCAGGTTAAAAGAAGCCACCTTGACGTCACCGCGCACTCGTGGTGAACGAATGGGACGCGGGTTGGTCCTCCTGAACCGCGGTTTCACGGTTGGCATAAGACGAAAGGCCTGGTCGCCCTGCGGGCCATCAGCACGGCGGTATGTCATCACACCGATCAGCCTCCTGGCGGTATCGCCAGTTCGGATTCCATTGCTCAGGCCAAGCGCAGGCGGCGGGTATGGAATCGGGTCGGGCCAGGAAGCCGACAGGCCGTCGTCCAGGCGGAGGCTGCGCCTGGCTGCGTCTTCATTCCAGGCATCAAATCCAGCTGCGTCGGGCAAATTCGTTTGAGTGAACGCTTTCAACCGCCCACCTGACGAAAGGGTGATCTCACCGAAACGATCGAGGTTCTGCAGGTTGGTGACCTTGAGGTTACCAACGACCCTAACCCGCTCCCCCTCAAACCGTTCCAAATCGCCAACAGCACGACCGTCATCGTTGATGATAATTCCCGGTGCAGGCAGTCGAACACGGCGTGGACGCGGACGCGCTCGTCCATGCCTTAATACAACCACGCCTCCACCTGAAACCGTGGCGTCAACCTGGGTTTCATCAAAGTACTCCTGAACCCTCCCGGTGACACAAACCTGGTCGCCGACCGCCACATCCTGAGCCGTCGGCGTGCCGTCAAAGACGAACACACCTTCACTGGTCGCGGGGTTGGAATCGGTGTCGCGCCATTGTTCCTGAACGGCAAAACCATTTAGATCGCCATTCCTGCCACGTCCATCCTGAAAGTCGCCAACCACGATGCCCTCGATCGTCACCAGCCAACCATCCAGCGGACTTGCTGAACCACTGCCCTGCACATCGTGGATGGGCGTGACAGGAAAATCAGGGTTGCAATCGTTAGCCCGGGCTACGCCGCAAAAAGCGAGAAATAAAAGCAAAGCGTAAACAGTTGACGATCTCATGATTCTATTAACACGTTTGTATGGCCTGTAAACACTATAGCCCATCAGAAAAATGGGGTCAGAGCCCTTTCCCGCGACCCTGCAAATTCACGAGAGCAACCGCTTACCTGTAAAATTCTGACTATAAGTATTTGCGGAGTTTGTAATGGATAGACTGTTGTTTCTGATTATCACAGCAATGCTGTGTACACAAGGCCACGCCCACGACAACTCATCGCAGGCGACCTATCTTGGCAATGAAGGGGTGATGGTCGCACGCGGTGATACCCGGATCCTTTTCGACGCCTTTTATTCCGATAGTTATTCCCGATATACGCTGGTCCCGAAAGAAATCGCTGAGGCCATGTTGGCAGGCGAGGCGCCATATGACGGCATTGATGCGATTTTTGTCAGCCATGTTCACGGCGACCATTTCACTGCCGGGCCCGCGGTCACATACCTTCGAGCGCATCCGCAGGTTCAGCTCTATGGCACAGAGCAGATCCGAGAGGCGATTATTGATATCGGCGTCGCTGCCAACGACCCTCTGTTCGAGCGAATCCACACTTATTCAATAGAGCCGGAAGACAAACCCATCGAATTTTCTCTCGATGGCCTTCTCGTCGAGGCGGTGGCAATCCCCCACTCAGGCGGGGAGCAAATGGCAGATATTGACAACCTCGCCTGGCGAGTAACGCTGGACGCCATGACCACGGTGATCCACCTGGGCGATGCAGGTCCGATTATTGCCGATTTCGAGCGGCACCAATCATTCTTCGAAAAGAGGAAAAGCCATGCGGCGTTTGTTCCTTACTGGCTCTACCTGGACGAGACTGGTGTGAGCATCATTGAAAATATCATCGCTGCGGACCAGGCCATTGGTGTGCATGTGCCCGCTTCAGCCATTGGCAAGGGCGATGAAACGCGCGAGCAACTTGGCGCTGATGCCTTTACCGACCCTGGCGAAACGCGCCGGATTGAGGGCAGCAAATAGGGGAAGCAGCTCGCGTATCTCGCGTAAATCAATTCTCATCGGTCACTCGCGAGAAAAAAAGATTATGTAACTCGGTCGGGAAACCGTCCTCATCGGCCGGGGAATCAAGAACGCCGTGAGACACCAATGGCGATTGACCAGAGTCATCCACGTACCAGAGCTGACGAATTTCCATTCCACTGGCCGGGTCAGTGAGAATGTACCGGTTGGCCGTTACATGTTTTCCGTCCAGGGCAGCAAGGGTTTGGTCAATACGCTGAATATTCATGTGCAGGGTTTGCGTGGTGGCCGGGCCATTGCAGTCCGATGACTGGTAGTGATCAATCTCAAGGGTCATGGACGTTTCACTGAATTCCAAACGCTCTTCACCGTGGGAGGTATTATCGCCAAGTGCCACGCAACCCTCGAAAACCCACTCACCCCCAAGGTTGACCCATGAATGGCTGCTGCTGACCGCTTCGAGGCTGGCACCAGGCCGCAATTGTTCACACAAACGCGTCGAGCCCAGGCGCTGCAGGGCAATCACACCCTCAGCACCATCCCCATCGAACTGGTAATCAAGATTGACTGATTGGCAGGAATGAAAGGTAAGAAAAGCCATACCCACTTCCTGGAGATCGATGGTGCTGGCCTGGTCGAATATTCCGTTTGCCGTCTGGTAAACCACCAGGCTGGCAGAATCACCATTGATATCGCCTTGCGCGATGTACCATTCGCGCGCACCACCTGCCTCTGGATAAGTGAACCAGTAAGCCACGAGCTGATTTGATTCCGGAACCACGTCGAATGCAAAACCCTGGCCGTCCGTGGCCGGCTCGTACCAGCCACCACCAACCCCGGCGTTGATGAGCATCTGTGATTCGTCTGCCATGGCAGGTGTCATTAAATAAAGCATGGCGCACGTACATGGCGTGGCGATCAATTTCATTTGCTTGAGCATCTCCCGTCTCCGGTACTTTCAAAGGGACGAATGATGCCGACATGTGGGTCCAGGTGGGTGAAGGCATGGGTAAATGTCGGTGAATGTTCAGTGAAGGCGCCTGGGCATGTAAAATTCCGGGCTTGCCCCGACCAAATTATGAACACTTTGGAACCTGCTGAAAACATACACGAACGATTCAGAATAGGCGACCTGGAACTCGATACAGGCACCGTCACGCTGCGGCGTGGAGGCGAAGAGATCGCCCTGCCCGGGCTTTCGTTCGAGCTGCTGCTTTGCCTCGCGCGCCACGCCCCCAATGTCGTCAGCGCCGACACACTGATGAATGAAGTCTGGGGCGAAGTGGTTGTGGGGGAAGAAACCGTCAAGCAGCGGGTCAAACTGCTGCGCAAGGCACTGGGCGATGACAGCACAGATCCCCGTTACATCACCGCCGTGCGTGGCCGCGGCTACCGACTGATCGCGAAGGTGTCCGAAATGGCCGGCCGTTCTGAGCCCGGCCTGGACAGAAAAAGAACCAGCAAATCATTCAGTGCCTTGTTGATATCTGGCGTAATCCTTCTCGCTGCAGCATTGGTGGTCTTCCTGGTTTCAAGGGACGACGCACTGACAAACCCGGTCCCGGCGATCAGCCAGCAAGAGGACCGCACGGCCACCGACAGTGAGGAAGCCTGGCAGGCCTATCTCAACGGGCGCGAAGCATACCGCCGCTGGACCCCGCTGGATAACGAGACTGCCCTTGCTTTCTTCCAAAGGGCAATCGAACTCGACCCTGATTTTGCCCTCGCCCTGGCCGGAGCTGCAAACGCCAATGCGCTACGCGCGACACAGTTTGGATCCGGTGAGGAGTGGATCGATGAGGCCATTGCCCTGGCCAGGCGGGCATTGGAACTTGAGCCGGAATTGCCTGAGGCCCTCAAGGCCCTGGGCATTTGCTATGTGCATGAGGGCCGTTACCAGACCGCGCTGGATTATTTCCGCAATGCGCTCAGGATTAATCCGGACTACGACGAGGTGCTTTTCAACATCGCCGAACTCATGCACTTCACGGGCCATTGGGACGAGGCCGTGCAGTTTCAGCAACGAGATGCACAACGCCCTCAAGGCCTGGCACGGCTATCCACGTATCTGCGCGACCTGGGTTTCGATCAGCGAGCCGAAACCCTGGCTCAAGCCTTTGAAAAGGACTTGCCCCTTTCGTTTTTGACAGATGCCAATCTTTCTTTGCACCTTTTACTGAACGGTGAATTCGAACAGGCGAGCGAGTATGCCCTCAGCATGCAACGGGCAATTCCCGGCGCGGCAGATGGCTGGCTCCGGGCGGGGGAAATTGATCTCATGACGGGCGATGAGGCATCGGCGATAAAGAATTTTGAGACTGCCATGCAAACCGGGGGCGGTTTTGAGGACTACTCAAGACTGCGCGTGGCACAAATGAAACTGCTCGCGGGGGATATCCAGGATGCGGAGCTGTTACTCAAAACCGTGGAATTGAGTGCCCAACAAGCCATCGCAAATGGTCATGAAGGCTGGTTTCACCGCTGGCACCTTGCTGTTCTGAATTCCCTGTCCAGTGACTCCGAGGAGGCGCTGGACTGGTTTGAAAAGGCAGTCGAATCAGGCCGACGTCGTTACGAGTGGGATGAGATGGAACCTGCGTTTCAGACCATCCGGAACGAAAGCCGCTTCAGGGCAGCAATTCAGCAACAAAAGGACCTGCGACAGGAAATGTGGGAAGTTGTAAGACAGAAATAACCGGATTGGTTTAAGGTGTCATCATGAACCCTGACCAACGATGGTAAACCTCATGCCCAACCAATCTGCAAGCCCGCTCTACCGCGCCATTGAGCCCTATCGCATCGGCTCACTGAAAGTCTCGGACCTGCACACCATTGTTTATGAAGAGGTCGGCAACCCAAACGGTCGCCCCGCCCTGTTCCTTCACGGTGGCCCGGGTGTTGGAATTGTCCCGCCGTATCGCCAGTTCTTTGATCCGGAATATTATCGAATCATCCTGGTAGACCAACGCGGTGCCGGTCGCAGCACACCCCATGCCGAGATCGCTGAGAACACCACCAACGACATTGTTGCTGACCTGGAGCAACTGAGATCTGAGCTCGGTATCAACGACTGGATTGTGATGGGTGGGAGCTGGGGCAGCCTTCTTGCACTGGTTTACGCCATCAAGCACCCAAAAAGCGTTGCCGGCATGATCATCCGGGGCATCTTCCTGGGCCGCCCGGCCGAGATCGAATGGCTGCATGGCCCACATGGCGCAGCGCGCGTGTTTCCGGATGAATGGGAGCGCTACCAGGAGCTGGTGCCCGAAGGGCAGTATGCCGTCGCAACTTATTGCGAATTACTCAAGAGTCCGGATGAAGAGACCAGACTGGCCGCCGCGCGCGCCTGGAGCCGGTGGGAATTTGCAATGGTCAATATATTTCCTGACCACGAGGGTCTTAAAGACATGTTGAATGATCCCTCCGCCGTGTCCGTTGCACACATTGAATCGTATTACACCCTCAACAACTTCTTTATGGAGAGCGACAATTTTGTTCTCGACAATGCGGATGTGATGGCCCATATCCCCACCCGCATCATTCACGGTCGTTACGACATGATTTGTCCGCCAATATCCGCCTGGGAACTGAACAAGGCACTGCCTAACTCCCGGCTGACACTGGTTCCGGATGGGGCACACTCGCCCCTGGATGGCGGTATGACAAAGGAACTGGTTGATGCTGCCGATGAGTTTCGTGATCTCAGGTTGTAGCTGACTCAAATCAGGATCAACTTCATGAAAGACCACGTCAACATCACCAATCGCCAGGTCGATGCAGAAATGCATGCCGATACAAGTACGGTCACCGTTGAAAGCGGCGAGGTCTGCGAGGTCCCACTGGCTGCCATTGCAGGTGGATAGGCCGATTAACACGCCCAGGACCCCCATCCACCAGCAACATATCTCCGATATTCGCGGCCTGGTCCAACTGACCCGGGAGGCAACGCTCGACGCAACGCGTGTTGTCGAAGGGGTTCATCAATCGGTCTGGAGCGGGCTGGCCATGCCCGGTGGGCGGCGTGCAGGTTCAACCCGTGGCATCACGGGCCTGGTGTATCGTTCGATCAATGGGGTAACGCGACTGGTGGGTGCGGGTGCCGATGCTGCGCTGGCCGGCATCCAGCCACTGTTTACCGAAAAAGACCCCGAAACGCCTGAATCGCCAAAGCGCGAGGCTTTTATTGCGGCCTTGAATGGCGTCATGGGGGATCGCCTGCAAGCCGACCAAAACCCTTTTGCTACAGCAATGACCCTGCGTCATCGCGGCGCGGTTCTTGATGAAACACTTTCAGGCACCCTTCCATCAGCTTCCGGCAAGGTCCTGCTGTTGATTCATGGATTATGTATGAATGATTTGCAGTGGCGCCGCAAGGTTGAAGGGCAGATTGTGGACCACGGTCAGATCCTGGCTGATCAGCTCGGCTACACGCCCGTTTACTTACGCTACAACACGGGACTGCCAATTGCGCGTAATGCCGCCTTGCTGGCGGCCGAGATGGAAAACCTGTCGGCAATTTGGCCGGTGCCAATTGAGTCGTTGTCAATGGTGGCCCACAGCATGGGTGGTTTGTTGGCACGCCATGCAGTTCACCAGGCCAGGAACGGGGACATGCAATGGCTAAAACGGCTGAATAAAGTCGTTTTCCTCGGCACCCCACATCATGGCGCCCCGCTGGAAAAAGCCGGTGCCTGGGTTCAGACACTTTTGGGCGCCACGCCATACTCGGCGCCCTTTGCAAAACTGAGCGGACTTAGAAGTGCGGGAATTACCGATTTGCGCCATGGCCTGACGGCAGAGGAACTGCCATTAACGCCTGGCATCAACTGGTATTCAGTTGCCGCCACCACAGCCGCTCGACGCGGTGTACTGGCGAATCACCTGACGGGTGACGGCCTGGTGCCATTGCGCAGCGCACTGGGTGAATGCAGCCGGGCAAATGAATCATTACTCTTTGCCAACGGGCACACCCGCGTGGTCCATGGGACCAGTCATTTAGGTTTGTTGAGCAGCAGCCGGGTGAGTGAGCAATTGCTGAAGTGGTTGGGACAGGTTTGAGGCAAAAACCCGGGCGCTTTTAGGCCTGGGCTGAATTTGTCATGACTTCATGAATTCCTGGTCAATAAAATTGTAGTGGCCCAGGCCTGTCTCCAGGCCCGGGCCCGCGTTGATTACCAGCAAAAAACCGGCATATTCTGATACAGCCTAGTCGTCACAGGCAGGATAACCGGGAGTGGCATCCAGGGAATGGACTCTGCCATCGGTTACCGTCATTTTCATGCACTTGTGCTGTGAGCCACCGTCCCGGGTCCACCAGGTGTATGAGCCATTACGATCTTTGTAGGAGTCCACGACGTAGTAGCCGTGATCTTCCATTTCCTGTTCGCCGCTGGAACCTCGTGCACCGATCAGTTCCTTGCGCCAATGATCCTTATCGTTACTGCCGCTTGAACTTCCACTGTGTCCTGACTGGTGTCTCTGGCAGTCATATTCAGGGCCGGCTGTAATGGTGTCATAGCGACCATCCATCGTGACGACGGTCAGACAGGTTTGGGAAGATCTTTGCCACCAGTTCGTCCAGATACGATCGTTTCCTTTTTCAGTGTTCACCACCTGATATCCCATATCTTCCAGGGCTGCTTCACCACTACTGGCCCGGACGTGAAGCAGGTCCCGAACATCCCTGGGTAAATCGTACTGTGCCCAGGCAAGGCTGCTTGCACAACACAGTGTAATGGCCAATCCAATCCGTTTGAGATAGCGATCCATTCAAAATTCTCCTGAGAATAAAATTAAAGCGGGGATTCACAACACCTGACCAAGTCCAGGGCCAGGAATCGTAACCTTTTCAAATCGAGGACAGGATCGAACGTTTCAATACCTGCCTGAGTGATTGATCATATCAAACTATGTAGAATCCCGGGCAGAACAACAATTTTCTTGTTCCTCGCTCAATTCCCGGAGATTTACCCGTGCAAAAATATTTTTGGTTGGCGCTATTGGATTCCTCCATTTCAGAATAATTGACCTGTAAGCAGACTCATCAGGGTCCATCACCTGAATAGCAGGATTCCAGCTCGGCGATAAATTCCTCGATCACAGCAACCGCATTAACATCCACCCTGTTTTTACCGACCGGCGGCATGGCAATGCCGCCCAGCGCGCCCGCACGCACGGCGATGATAGACCGTTCAGGATGGCCCGGCGCCAGAAGCCGCGCATCTTCGATTCCCAAATCGCTCACTGCCGGCATGACATCACAGATGTTCATGTATTCAAGCGGCTGGAAGCGCATGTCCGCGGGTCCGCGCCCTGGCCCTCCCGGACGGTGACAACTGGAGCAGTTGGTGTGCAGGTAAGCGCGCGCACGTTCCGAGAACGACACAGAATGATCATCGATCGAAGGGAATGCGGGCAGATCTTCCGGATCAGCTCCAAGCGTCATATCGAGCGCACCGATCAATTCCAGGGTGGTCAACTGGTTGGCGCTGCGGCCGGTGGATGGATAATGAAATTCACCGTTTTGTTGCTGAATTTCCAGTCCGAGACTGCGTCCTGCAGCCTCGGAATGACAGAACAGGCACTGCGAACGGCTGGGCAGCAGGTATGGTTGTCCGTCCAGATCAAGCTCCATGCCGTCGGGGCCAACCAGCTCTGCTTCGGTTTCCTCGTCGTTCCATGCATAGGTGTAACCCGCCCAGTTGCCGTCGTCATGCCGGGTGAACAATCTTGTCTCAATGCGCCTGTCGTCAACTCTGAATTCCTTGATCAGCACTGTACCAATCGGAAAATGAAAGTCTCCATCCTCTCCCACTTCAATGGATTCACCATCGGGTAATGCCAGCCAGCGGGATTTTGCCGCACCATCCGTCCAGAATGCCGTGTTCACGCGATACGGAATCGCGCCTTGAGTGACCCGCGTTGGATCCAGGGGGTCGACGCAACCCGTTTCAGAGAGCGTTGCCGGGAAATCTGATTGCAGCGGGTCGTCGGCCGCCGTAAGCCGGTAAATCGGGCCGCCCTTCACCAGGTACAGTTCACCGGATTCATCCTCAAACATGGAATGAATAATACTGCCCTGTAGTCCGCCATCGATCAGCAATTCCGGATCCGGCTGGCCCTGGTCATCAAGCAAGAGCGCCCAAACGCGATCGGTGCCATCTGCATAAATAAACCGCCCCTGCAGTTCGGGAAATTCCTGCCCCCGATAAACAAACCCTCCGACGACGACGAAGCCGCCAGTGTTGTCATGCGGGTAAGCGTACAGGGGAGGAGTCAGTCCTTCATCGCTGCAGTCAGCCTGGAGGCGGCAGTCCAAACCTTCCAGGATGGGCCAGCCGTAGTTTGCGCCCGGTTGAACCAGGTTGATTTCTTCCCAACTGCTCAAGCCCACGTCGGTCAGCCAGATTCTGCCGAGGGAATCGAATGTCCAGCGCCACGGATTGCGAAATCCATAGGCATAAATTTCCGGCGCTCCGTTGATTCCATCGGAAAACGGATTGTCCGGCGGAATCGCGTAGGGGTTCCCATCATCAACATCAATCCGGATGAGTGTTCCAAAAAGACTGAAGGTGTTTTGAGACTCAAGAGGGGTACCGCCGTCACCGAGACTGAGATACAGATAACCGTCCGGGCCAAACGCGACAGTGCCGGCCTTGTGGTTGTGAGTGGAATGGCCGGTAAGGGTCAGTATGTTTCTCTCGCTGGCTGCATCCAGTGTGACACCATCGTCCGTCGATATGAATTCCGAAAGATATGACTCGTATTCGCCGTTGATCTTGTTGGTGTAGAACACGTAGGCCTTGTTGTTTTCTGGAAATTCCGGATGGAATGCGAGGCCCAATAGTCCCGTTTCACCCGTGTCATTCAGCGTGCGATCACTGATGTCCAGCAC
>DATFLY010000109.1:0-32245 GCA_035267185.1 Lysobacterales bacterium
GGCTTCAGCGCTTAAAATCCTGCCCGCTATTGATATGCCGGGCCTGTCGATGCCGAATTTCCGCGAAATGTCGGAAGTAATCAGGCGTAGAGAGATTTACACACCCTGGGATTACAAGGCCATTGTTGAAGAGGCCATTCGATTCTGGAAGGTGGATGTTCTGACCGGCCTGAACGAGGTGGGACGCGCAGCCCAGGATAAAATCATGTCCATTCCGAAGCGACTGGAACGGATCGCGGAATACATTGAATCCAGGACGAAGCCACGTACCTTCTCATTCGATTTCACTTATGACCGCGAGATCAGTCTGGGAGATCCTGTTTAACATGCACAGTGCCAGGGTCGTTAAGGAAAGCCCTGGTCCATTGACATGCGACAAACGCCATTGAGCAACGTGCATGGATACTGTAACATTACATAAACTTACAAAGGCTGTTGTGGGCACGATGGCTTTGTTCGCCTCAAAATAACAACACCAGGGGCAAGGTGTTCTCACTCAGCTTGCTAACCAGCAAGGAGGCAAAGTGTGAACATTCGAATCTCATTTCTGAGTATTTCAACCCTGGTTGCTGCTTTTGTGATCAGTCACAGTTCTTCAATTCTGGCCGACACATTATGGGCCGGTGATCAAAATGGAAACCTGATTTCGGTAGACACTAATACCGGTGCCGGAATACCAGTGGGGCAGGAAACTGAATTTCCGCTTTCCACTGAAATCGAATTTGATCCGATCACGCAAACGCTCTACAGCGATGAGTTCAACGGTTTTACCAATCTCCACACCATTGACCCCGCGACCGGCCAATCGACTGGTTTTGTGTCTCATGGCTGTTGCGCCTACACCGGGATGGAGTTTGTTGGCACCACGCTCTATGTGACAAACATTGATCCCGGAATGGGAAAGGGTCCGGAGTTTGATCCAAGCGATTTTGACGGCGGACCAACAGCGATCTTCCTGGATGTTGTGGACCCCTCAACTGGCATGAGTGTCAGGATTGGCCCAACGAATACCCCGCCGATTTCGGGGCTTGCTTACGATGCCGATGCCGGCATTATGTACGGTGTTACCGCTGGTGGAGCGCCTGCAGACCTGGTCTCAGTGAACCTCGACACCGGTAACGCCACCACCCTGGTTCCGCTGACTGATGTCACCGGAGCTCAACTGGGTGCTGTCGGAAGTATCGAATTTGCCCAAAATGGTGTGCTCTATGGCGCCGTGGCCATGGCGGGCAACATCAATCCTGGTTGGCTGTTCAGCATCGATATTGGTACTGGCGTCGTAACCTTTATAGGCGACACAGGACTTCCCAGCATTACTGGCCTGACCAATCCGGACGGTGATGGTGTTATTTCCGAATTTGCCCGATTCCTTGTTTCCAAGGATTTCAGTGATGACAACCCGGCCGAAGTAGAAGTCACACTTACCTGCAACACCGGCCTTCCACTGCAGCAGACCACCACGATAGCCGAAGGAGATCCGGTCAACTTTGTCGTGGGAGACTTTGAGCAGGGTGAGCTCAACTGCGAGGTGACTGAGAATGTACCCCTGGGTTACACAGCCTCGTATCTGGGCGGTAACGATGACAATGACACGACTTGTGCCTGGGAAAATCTACTGGGTGGTCAATACGGTTGCGTAATCAACAACGACCTGGATGAAGTCGAAATCGAAGTAACCAAGGTCTGGATTGATGAAAATCCGCAGTTCAGCCCCTCCAATGTTGCAGAGGCGGAGTGGTTCTGCCAGAACGTTGCAAATGATTGCGACGGCCTGGGGTGTAATAACAGTGGTGAGCTGGGCTTTTACGGCAACCCTGACACAGATTCGTTCTTCGTCCGGCCGGACTGGGAGGATGGTACGACATGTTCGGTCGTTGAAGTAAACATCGCAGATGGTGGTGTTGAAGTTGATGACAGTGATTGCCAGCAAATCCTGGTGTTCCCCGGAGACAGCGCAGCCTGCACCATCTTTAACACGCGTCTGTTCGAAGGAATACCAACCCTGAGCCATTACGGCCTGGGCATACTTGCCCTGTTGATGCTCGGAGTGGCACTGGTGGCCTCCAGGCGCTTCGTCTAGATTCAATCCAAAGCAAGTACTGAGAAGCGGCCCCTGTCATGGGGCCGCTTTTTTATTCTGCACTGACAGGTCCAGCGATCAGTCCCGTAACTGTTTCAGCGCCGGCCTGGTTCAGTTGCTGACTGTGTGATTCCAGCAACTCCAGCGAGGCCTGAGCAACGATATTCCACGGAATGTCCTTCATTGCATCGGGATCGAATGCATCGATACCCAGTATCTCGCCCAGGCGTTCCAGCACAAACCAGTTGGCGAGCGGGTGCGGAGTTGGTGTGTTGTTGTTGGCCGTTTTGCGAAATTGGTCCAGGTATTGCGGACCTTCAGTTTCGGCAAAATAGAGCTGAGTGAGTTTGCCGCGGTATTCAAGATCCGCTGGCTCCAGTTCAGGATAGTCCAGGTAATCAGAAAAATGGCGGGCCTCATGGGTCAGGTAGGCCACGCGAAACCGCTCGGCTTCGAGGTCAGGATAGTGCTCTCGGATGCAATACAGGGCTTCCTTGTTGGCCCATCCGCCGGTGCTGGTATGGCCAAAAGTTGCAAAGTTTGACCAGCCCATGGAGATGAAATCCTCAAGGAAATTGACACGCACTGGCTGTAGCCCGTCGGTTAATGTGACCTCATAGTCGACAGTCTCCTCATTCCGCCAAAGGATGAAGTCCTGCAATGGAGGCGTACGCCCGCCCTGGAACCCCCAGCCTTCTGCCGAAAGGGCAAGCTGCAGGCGTTCGAATGCATCTTCACCTTTGAATTCCATGCCATGGCTGGTCAGCAGATCATCGATGGAATCAGCCAGGTTCTGCTCATGCTCATCCATTGCGGATGGGTCAAGTAGGGCAGCAATCCAGTAGTCGCGATACAGCAGCAGAGCTTCCCGGGCCAGGCCTTGTTCCACAGACTGCCATGTTGATGGCACTTCTTTCTCGATGAACCGGGTTTGGAATTGTGGGTAAACGGCATCGTTTTCATACGCCGCTGAATCGAGATCCAGCATCCAGGACAAATCTCCGGAAAAGACCGAATGTACATATCTCGGGAACAGGGGCTCGGCAGCGGCAACGGGTCTGGGGGCCGGGATGGGCTCTTGTAATGAGAAAACAACAGCAGTGACGGCAATGGCAGACACGACCACCAGTCCGAGTGCCCATTTGTGCAGTTTTAATGTCTTCAATAATCCATCCGCATTAATTCGCGCCCATTGCGCCAGTCAGGACCAGGCCAGTATAAATGCGGAGTCCCGAAAAAATTAATGTCAGTGAATTTTGCTGCGAATTATGCCAGGGTTGAACCCGGTAGTGTGCTGACAACTCCTCGAGCAATGGGACTGATTCTTCAAATCAATTCGTCGCTGTTTTCAGTCTTGCTTTACTTCAGCGCTAAATGTCTGGTCCCGCAACTTTCTTGCAGGACATGCTGGCAGTTTGAATTGACTTGTCTTCGTAGACATTTTCAGATTTCCACTCGAAGCCATCATCCGAGATTCCGAAAAAAGTAATGGTTGTGACGAACTCCTGTCCTTCCTGGTCGGTCGAGGGAGGTGCCTTCATCACCATATCCTCATCAACCTGTGAGGCACTAAACGTTCCCCGGTTCGGCTTTGGCTCGGGCACCAGGCTTACAGGCCCCGGGACTGTAGCCCATGTCACCCACCATTCCTCCGCGAACGTGTCGTATGCCCGGGTCTGTTCCCCGTTACCGCCCATGGAGTAGAACTCATCCCGTATGGCGCGGCCATTCAATGCGTAGTAGGCAAGCCAAACCATGTCATTTTCCAGGACCTGCTCCGGATTATTTGGGTTGATACCTGTCAGGGGTTGTATGCAGTCATGCCGCCCGACCATGAATGCGAATTGTTGTAGTTCGGGCGCGGCGTCCGGATTCGGGCTGCCCCAGGGGCTTTCCGGGGAGGGCAGATGGTTGAGCGTGACGCCCAGCTTTGAATATTCCTTGAACTGGTTTTCAAAAGCGAGGTCTTCCGGGCTGAGCGTTGATGCCCAGGATAACTGCGTGCCTGGCACCGTGGTGAAGAGCAACACAATTGCTAAGATTTTCATAACAACTCCCTGATTTTTCAAGATGCCTGGCCGCATCATTTTCTGTATTGCTCATTCAGGAAGCATTATTTTTCGCATGAAAGAAATATCAATGAGATGAAAGGTATGACCGGACAGTCCAGATGATTTGTACCTGCGTTAATCCGATCGGAATCACAGCTTGCCGGATCGCCAGGGACCCGACCGCTTTCAACCTGCGCCGTTACTGATGCAGTACTCCGGCCTTCCAGATTTTGTCGATCCTGCGGGAGTCTGTGATCGCCTCATCCGGCTTGCCGTCGACCAGGATCAGGTCAGCGTTCATCCCCGGAGCGATTCGTCCCCGGTCTTCCAACCCGTAAGCAGTTGCCGTACTTGATGTAGCAGCCGCCAGCGCTTCAATTGGGGTGAAACCGGCTTCTACCATCAATTCCATTTCCAGGTGAACCGATGCGCCTGTTGCGGTGCCGCCATTGGGAATGTCTGAACCAACCAGGATTGGTATTCCTGCGGTATGAAAAGCCATCACCGATTCGTACTCAACCACGTCGCCACCTTCGCGTCGCAGCGCACGCCATCCCTGCAGGTTCTCGATTTCGCGCTCTGTGAGCATGGGGCCGATAACAGGGTCATCGACGAGCCTTTTTCCATCCGGACGCGCGAGTGAAAAGTTGGGCGAGACAAATACTCCGGCCTCAAGCATCGCTGCGATGAGTTCTTCGCCCGGCACTTCATCCACGGGTGCATGGACAAAACCGTCTCCGCCAGCTGCGACCACGTCAGCAAAAGCCTCAACATCACGTGAATGAAAAACGGCCATCTTTCCCTGCTCGTGTGCAGCGGCCACCACAGCAAACATTGTTTCCTTGCTTAATGTGGGGATCGGATCATCAAACATTTTGAAGTTGTCATAGATGACCTTGATGTAATCTGCTCCTTCTCCGACGAGTTCTGCAACAAAACCGCTGGCGTCTGCCGGGTCAGACAGGGTACGGACCTCTCCCCACTGCGTCCCATGTGATCCAGGTGCTGTGACCCACAAAACCGCGCTGAATAAATCGGCACGATCCGTCGCTGGCCCGTTGGCATTTTCATCCTTGATTTTGCGAACAAATCCCTCGGCCATCGAGCCGGTGTCAAGCAAGGTGGTTACACCAAAATCCAGCGCGCGTTCCAACGTCCCGCGGCCGAATACATGAGCATGTGCATCAATCAACCCGGGCAGCAATGTCTTGCCATTGCCATCAATAACGTTTGTATCTTCGGTTATTTCAATCGCCTCGGACTGTGCCAACACGGCCCTGATTTTTGAGCATTCAATCACCACGGTCGCTGCAGGAATAATTTTTTCGCCATCAAACACCCGGACCGATGAGATGGCCGTGGGTGGGGAAGCACATTCCCCGGCCAAAGATTCTTCAGTGGCAGAGACAAGACAGGTCAAGGCCAGCAGGCAGGCCAATATCAAATTTTTGTTGTTCATTTTTGTTTTGGGTCGGTGGTCGCCAATAAGGACCATTTGAATCCATGCAGACGCGATTCGCAAATGCCACTGCAACTATTTATGGCCTTGGAGGGTAAACCCTGCTGCCCATTGAGGAAATCCGGGTGGCATGAATCCGGTTCATGTTTTCAATCCATGTTTCGCCGTCATCGTAAGAGCGTGACAACACAAACTCGTAGCTTTCATCGGTGATATCGAAATAGCGGGCCTTTTCCAGGAATTCACCCATACCATCGTAACCCTGGCCTTCCATGAGTAGTTCTTCGCCCGTCCAGGTTGCGGTAATGTCAGTCATGCCGGGCTCGCCTGCCATCATCCACTTGATGGCCCACTTGCCGGTTCGGGGAACATAGGTTCTGAAGCTTGTGCCACGAAAAACCACCTGCCCATCCTCTGCGAGCAATCTGAAATCATCCTGGATGGCAGCACCGTCGAGTGATTGGTAGACATCGGATCGGGCCAGGTTTGTCACGTATGACCCATCCTGCTGAAGAGATTCAGACTCCAGGTTCCAGGCCCCGATGAAAAAATCCAGTTGTTCATGGCCAGGGGTGTCGCCCTGGTCAGCAGCAGCCGGGAAAAAAACTGTAAGCAGGCAGACAGCTAATAACAGGTCGATTCTCATTTGTTGACTCCGTGCGAGTTAAGTGATCCTGCCTTGTTACCACGTTGACAGCAGATAACTCAATCCAAACCTGGCTTTGAATCGGTAACAGGAATTGCTTGCAGGGTCAGGCAGAAAATCAGGGTGAATCCTGGCTTAGAAAATGCTGTGGGTTTTCGCTGGTGGTTGAACCGGTTTAATTGACCGGGTCCAACAGCTTTCAATGCAGGTTGTGGTACTTGCCGAAGGAATTGGTCACGACTCAACCGTTTACTGAAGTCTCAATCCTGCCCTGTTCAATCCATCAATCAGGAATTCATCAAAACCACTGGCAAAATGCCATGCTTCGATTTCAGATCGTCCATGGCTGGCAAAGTCAGGGTCGATTCCAAGTAGTCGGGCCACTGCTGCCTGGGCATCCTGCTCGCGGTTCAACTGAACATGGATTGCGGCTGTGACCAGCGGTATCCAGAAATTACCGGCGATGTTAACCATGGATACGCGCTCCAGGGCCTGTTCATATTCTTCACGGCCGCAGTGGTACCAGATCCAGGAAAAGTGACACCAGTGGGCATGATTCTCGTTCAGTTGCATCACCTTTTGTGTGATTTCAATGCCGCGATCAAATTCCCGGATATGAACGAACAACAAACCGATGATGCCAAGCGTGTTGGTATCAAGTGGATTCAATGCAATGGCCCGGTCGGCTGAGCGACGAAACCTGTCGAGGTCACGTCTGAAAAAGTGAACCTGGGCGAGTTGCTGGTTGACGAACTGACTGGCGCCATCCAGTTCAAAAGCCTGTTCCGCCTGTTTCAGGGCTCGATCAAGAGAGTCGGGTTTGGGGTTGAATCCAAAATTCGCTTCATTCAGATAGACGTGGGCAAGGCTGGCCCTGATTTCCGGACTCCTGGGGTAACGCTCAACCGCACCCTCCAGCTGGTCGCGCAACAGCGCATGTTGGTCCGGGAGGTAAAGACGCAGGTATTCAAATGTGCGCAACAGCCAGTCAATGGGTGATAACTCGGTTTCTGGCAGATCCTCAATTGATTCCGTCAGGGACCGAATCAAAACACCGAAACTGTCGGCCAGGGTGGCGACCACATGGTCTGAAATTTCATCTTCCAACGCAAATAAATCGGTTTCGGAAATGTCGCGCGTGAAATGATCACCCCACAGGCTGATCCCCGGGGCGGCTTCTATCAGTCTCAGGCTGATCCTCACGTTGTCGCCAGAGCCTCGAACGCTGCCTTCAATCACGTAGCGGGCGCCCAGAGTCTCACTGAATTCGCGAACATCTTTGATTTCTGCTGCCTTGCGGCTCACCGACTCGCGCGCAATCACGGCCAGGTATGGAAAGCGAGCCAGCCCGGCACAGATATTTTCGGTCAAACCATCCCCCAGTTCACTCAACTCAGGATGATCTGCCGGAACTTTGAACGGCATGACGGCGATCCAGGATTTGCTGGTCCGGGATGAGTCAGCCTGTCCGGTTTGTAATTGGGGTTGTTCCTTGTTTTCCGATTTTGTGACAGGCAGGTTATCGGTGCCAGTGGTTGTCGAAGAATCAGTTTCCGATGATTCTGAATCATGCGGTTTTAATTCATAGGCCCACGCCAGAACAATGGCGATCGGAAAACCCAGGCCCAAAAGGATGGTAAATGCCGTGACGACCCATTTGGGAGCATCGAACATGGGCATTACGGTGTCAGCCACCTGTATCAGCACCCATGCAACCGCCACATAAATGAGTGCGGCCTGCCAGACTTTGCGACGCTTAATTTCTTTGAAGAAATTGGCCATAAGTGGGCAATTTACATCTTTTGCGTAAATGCGGCAGCAATAAGCGCATAAATTTGGAAATCGAAGTGCCGGACTTCAAACCGGAGCTAAGCTCAGAGCCTCCAATCGGAGGTCAGCGGGACAAGGCCAGTTCCGATCTGACCGACTCAGCCAGTTTATCGGAAGTGTCCAGGATCGCCTGAAATTCCGGTGATTCCCGAATGGGGTCCCATATCGGGTCGAGATGCAGCTCCCGAAAGATGAAGCCCTTGTCCAGGGCGTCCTGCAACCAGGCCATTGCTTCCTGGTGCGTGCCACTCACCATGTGCCAGGAAGCTGCACCATAAATATCTCTTCTAAAAGCGTAGTCCCCAGGTTTTTTATCCTGGAACAGGTTTGCCAGATTCTCACGAATGATGACTGCTTGTGGGTCCCCGTTGGCCTCCAGCGCCAGCATTGCCGGAATGGCACCGCGCCTGTAACTGTAGTCCAGTCCGATACCAGCAAGGTCATCCTGATCCGCCGTTCTCATTGCCGGTGAATAAGCCGCATTCATGTCATGGATCCAATGGTAGATATGAATTCCCGCAACTGAGCCGGTTTTAACCGACCCATAGGTCTCGACAAGTTCCATTGCACTTTCCTGGTTTCCGGCCGACAAAGAAGCTGCTGCCAGGCCATTCCATACCATTGAAGGATCAGCAAATTCCACGCGGTCATCGAGACCCACCTGCCAGTACAAGGCAGCCAGGGCCAGCGTTGCAAGTGCAGCATTGGGATTGATTTCGACAGATCGCTCGGCGTACCTGATGGCCTCGACATACTCGCCGACATTCGCCAGGACCCGACTCATCGACGCGTTGGCAATGGCATCGTCGGGGTTCCAGCGAACACCTTCTTTAACAGCCTGCAGCGCTTGTTCCCTGTTGTTGAGTGCCGAGTATGTGCTCGCCACGTGCGCCAGGCTGATGGCTGACAATGGGTCTCGCGCCAGCGCTGCCAGAAGATCCCTGTGTGCTTCTTCCAGCCGATTCAGATTCAGGAGAATGACTCCCCTGCGCCGCAATGCAGGCACGTGATTCGGGTTGGCGGCTACTGCCCGGTTGGCAAACTCCAGGGCGGCGTTTACGTCACTTCGCATCAGTTCAAGCAGAGCTGCAGAAGTGAGCGGGTCTGCGCCATCCGGGTCCAGTTCCATTGCCCTGCGAACATGCTGTTCGGCGGAGATGCTCGACTGGAGTATTGGTCGTCCTGAAAATGCTGTGGAGAACATGTAGGCATATGCGAGCCATGCATGACCGGGTGCGAACTCCGGAGCGATCTGTACCAGCGAATTGAGTGTATCCAGGCCTTCCAGAACAGCATCAGGACGTCGGGACATCACCAATTGTCGACCACGCAAATATTGTTCAAAAATGTCCAGTGGTATGGGTGCTGGCTCATTCTCGATATCTGCCTGCATGCCATCCGCCTCGAGCGTGACCAGAACATCCTCAGCAATATTCCGCTGCAGCGACAGCGCGTTGCCGGTTGCGATTGGAAAATCGTAGGTTTTTGACCAGACATGGAAGCCGTCGTCGGCACGAATCAACTGGGCAGTAACCCTAAGCTGGTCAGTTTCGCGGCGAACGGAACCCTCCATGATGTGCGTGACATTCAGGGCCTGGGCAACCTCGCGAATGTCGACAGCATCTCCGCCGCCATACCGAAATGATGAGTTTCGCGCGGCGACCAGAAGGTCTCGGGATTGCGCAAGACTGTTAAGGATCTCTTCCGCCAGTCCGTCGGCAAACCATTTCTGGTCACCTGCCTCTGAAAGATCATCAAACGGTAATACAGCGATGGAATTTGGCACTGCTTCAGTCGCAGGTCCGTCCACGGTTTCAGGACCGGAGAGCAGGGTGTAAGCCAGAACAATGGCCAATACGGAAAATATGGCAAACAAGCCGATTTTGGGGAATCGTGGTTGCTTCAATTCTGGTGCTTTGTTCGCCGCGGGATCTTCGAGGGTTTCTCGCTTCTGAACATCCGGCAAAAATCGATAGCCACGGGCATGCACCGTGGCGATGGCCCAGGGAGCGCGCGCATCGTCGCCCAAAGCCTGGCGGAGTTCCTTGATGGCGGTTGTCAGTACCGCATCAGAAACTTCCAGTGTCTCCCAGATTTGCTCGAACAACTCGCGCTTGGTCACCAATTCACCTGGGCGCGACATCAACAACAGCATCACCTGGTAGGTTCGCTGATTGACAGACACAGGCCTGCCATCCACCACCAGCGCCTCGCTGCGGCGGTCGACATAAAACCTGTCTGTGACGAGAAATCTCGTCTTCGAATCCACAAAAGACCCCTGGTTCTTGGCAATTCAGAATTATCTCAGAATTTACTCAGGACTTAACAGGGTGCTGAGCGTATTGATGGGGCGACCGTTCGACAATCATGCACAAGGAAACCTGTTATGAACCTGAATATCTCGACTAAAACGCGATTTTTCGCTTTGGCACTATTTTTCTTTCCAGTCCTGCTCAGCGCACAGACCACCTGGTCTGTGCTTGTAGAAGACAACGAATTTACACCTAACAACAATCAGATCATCGCGGGTGACCTTGTTCGCTGGGTTGATATCCAGAGCCTGGGTGAGCTGCACGATGTTGTTTCTGAAGATGGCTTGTGGACGCCGAATGCGCCCGCCGATGGATGGACCTTTTCATACCGTTTCGAGGAACCGGGAACCTACAACTATTACTGTAGTGTTCACCGTGAGCAAGGCATGGTCGGCACGATCACAGTGGCGGAAAATCCGAATGCCGGTGGGTTGGACTTCAATGCCGGTCACAATGGCAACTGGTGGAATGGCCTGGCGCGAGACGGTGAAGGCGTTCAGATTGAACTGGCTGATGCAGGGGATGGCGAACTGGTTTTTGTTGCGACCATCTATTCCTACGGTCCGGGTGGCGAAGGAGGCCAGATCTTCCTGATTGCTGTCGGCACTCCGGTTGGCGATATGGTTGAGGTGGATATATTCATCACTGAAGGCGGCGTCTGGGGTGACGATTACAATCCGGATGACGTTGCACAGACCCAGTGGGGTACCGGTGTGTTTACATCAACAGATTGTGAGCTGATCAGCATGGTCCTGACACCGAATGCAGACTACCAGGCTTTGGGCTACACCGTTTTGGAGTATGACCTGGTTCGCCTGACGACACCGTTGATCGAGTGTCCGTCGGAAAGCACCAACTGAGGAGGGTTCGCAAAGCCCGAGCCTGATATAACCCAGGCTACGGTCTTGCCGCTGTTCGGAGACCAGGGAATTTGTCCTTTATAACAACCATTCGCGGTTGGTATGCTGGACAAATTCCTGGTTTTGGAGACTTGCATGTCCATACGTCCTTCTGGCTACCGTCGTTTCGCGTTCCTGTTGCCCCTGGTTTGTGTTTTCAGCCTGCTTGATGTTGAGCCTGCTGAATCGCAAAACACCAACAAGCCGATCCTGCATGGCAAACACTGGGTTGCCATTACCGGCAAGCCGCTTGGTGCTACTGCGGGCGCCAGGACATTCGAGAAAGGTGGAAACGCTGTGGATGCAGCTGCCGCGATGCTGGCTGCGACTGCGACCATGTGGGACGTGCTCGGCTGGGGCGGAGAAACACAGGCCCTGATTTACAATCCGAATACCGGCAAAGTCATTGGTATCAACGCACTCGGTGTGGCCCCAAGCGGCGCCACGCCGGAATTTTTTCGCGACAAGGGTATGTTGTACCCGCCCGAATATGGCCCGCTGGCAGCCGTGACACCAGGTACTCCTGGGGGATTGATGACCATGGTGGCCGAATACGGCAAGCTCAGCCTGGCAGAAGTGCTCGCGCCGGCCATCGAGATGGCGGATGGGTACCCCATTGAAAAGTCCCAGGCGGACAACATGGAAAACCGCCGCGAAGTGCTTGAGCAGTGGCCTACTTCGCGGGCGGTGTTCCTGCCTCACTACGACCCTGATGACCCCGACAAGCGCGCCGCACCCGGTGAAGGCGAGGTTTTTGTCCAGGCCGACCTCGCCAGAACCCTTCGCAAGCTGGTTGAGACCGAACGCCTGGCGCTGGAATCGGGCAAGAGCCGCAAGGAAGCCATTTATGCGGCCTACGACCGTTTCTATTCCGGGGATATTGCAGAGGAAATCGTGTCTTCCACACGTGAGTCGGGTGGATTGTTCACGATGGATGACCTGGCCAACTGGGAAGTCAAACTCGAAGAGCCGGTCAGCACAAACTATCGTGGCATCGACGTTTATAAACTGACCACCTGGACGCAGGGCCCGGTCCTTTTGCAGGTCCTGAACATCCTGGAAGGATTTGACCTCAAGGCCATGGGCTATAACTCCCAACGCTACATCCATACCCTTTACCAGGCCATGAACCTGGCGTATGCAGATCGTGATTTCTACTACGGCGATCCTTACTCCCAACCAATCGAGCCGGTCGAGGGTCTTTTGTCGAAAGAATACGCTGCTGAGCGACGCAAGCTGATTGACCCGGATCGAAACCTGACCAACTATCTGCCCGGCAATCCATACCAGTTCCAATCCGGTGACAATCCTTACGAATCGTTGCGCCAGAACTGGCAGGTTGTCCCACCCCGGGCCGAAGCCGAGGGAGAAGAGGGGTTCCAGCAGGCCAATCTCATGAGTTTCGAGGAAGGGTTCCAGGCCGGTACCACGGCCATCCAGGCTGCAGACGCCGAGGGCTGGATCGTTTCAGTCACCCCATCTGGCGGCTGGATTCCCGCCTTCATCGCGGGTGAGTCCGGAATCGGCCTGAGCCAGCGCATGCAAAGTTTCGTTGTGGACGAAGCACTGAATCCTTACAACGTGGTGGCCCCTGGCAAGCGTCCCAGGGTAACGCTGACCCCGTCAATGGCGCTCAAGGATGGCAAGCCCCTGGTTTCTTTTTCCGTGCAGGGCGGAGACCTGCAGGACCAGAACATGCTGCAGTTTTTCCTGGGCATGGTCGAGTGGGATATGAACGTTCAGCAGGCTGCCGAAGGGCAGGGCAACTTCATCAGCTACCAGATGCAAAGCTCCTTTGGCGCCCACGATGCTGCGCCGGGTCGTCTCCAGTTGTCTGAAGAACAGGTGACGCCATTCACGCGTAAGCAACTTGAAGCCATGGGCTATAACGTCGAAGTGCTTGAGCGCGTTTACAATCCGACCATGGGCATCTGGTTCGACTGGGAAAACGGAACCATGCAAGGTGGTGCGAGCGACTACGGCGATGACTATGGTATTGCCTGGTAATGTCTGGTGGCGTTGGGATTTTCAAATTAACAAGGGTTTCTTGAAATGAGACGACTCTACCCGTGTGTAGCAAAATTGTTTATTTGTCTCTGCATTTTGTTAGAGGTAACGCCCACATTTGCCAGTAATGAGGAAGGCGGTTCCATTTATTCAGGCCCAATCATCGACATGCATATTCATGCGTTCAGTGAAGACACTCATGGCTGGTTCTTTGGTATGGAACATCCGCCGACCCTCCGGGGTGAAACTTACAAGGGTGTTTCATCGGCGCAGGAGCAAAAAGACAAGACCCTGGAGCAGTTCAGGAAGCACAATATTGTCAAGGCCATGGTTGCCGGTGGTGATCTCTGGGTCGACGATGCACCTGACGCAGTAATGGTTGGCGGCGGACTAGAGCCCATTGAACAACTCAGGTCACAATTTGAAGCCGGACGTCTGGATGTAATCGGAGAACTGGCGCCTTTTTATATGGGAAAGCTGGCGAACGACCCTGAGATTCTTCCGTATTTTAAGCTGGCCGAAGAGTTGGGTTTACCAGTGGGATTTCACATTCTTCCCGGCGGACCAAACGGCGGGCTGTACCTGGTGCCACAGTTGTCAATGATGCGGGCTGCAAATGCGCACCCGATGCAACTTGAAGAAGCGCTGGTCAGCTACCCTGGCGCTCGTGTCTACGTCATGCATGGCGGTTGGCCGTTTGTCGAAGAAATGAAGGCCCTGATGTATACCCACCCCCAGCTATATGTTGATGTTGCTGTAATCAACTGGGTACTTCCGGAGAGAGAGTTCCATGCTTATCTGGAATCCCTGGTCAATGCCGGATTCGGTGACCGAATCATGTTTGGCACTGATCAGATGGTCTGGCCGCAGACGATTGGAATCGGCATTCAGTCGATCAATTCAGCATCTTTTCTGAGTATGGACCAGAAAGCGGACATTTTTTACAACAACGCCGCCCGTTTTATGAATCTGCCCGAGGCTGAGATTGAGAGTCACAAAAAATAGACCACGGTTAGCATGACAGTGTCAGCAATGCCATGAACCAGCACCAGTGGCCATAATGATCTCTTTGCGCCAGTGAGAAAAAACCAGCCGAATAGATATCCGATGCTTGCTGTGAGCAGAATTCCGGAGATTCCCTGAGACAGGTGTCCCAGCCCGAATATCATTGCCTGGAGGCCAATCGCCAGGTGCCGGGCCAGGGTTGATCTGCCCAACAGGTTGATCAGCCGTTGAAGTATGAATCCCCTGAAAACCACCTCTTCGCCAAAAGCGATCAGCACCCAGGTGATCAATGTGATGTCCAACAAAAAACCCCACAAAGATTGGGGCTGCTCGGTAATCGCCGAACTGGTTTCGGGTTGTCCAATCACGGTTGTCACGATCAGCCCCAGAAGCAGCCAGACCACGCCGAAAAGCCCCATTAACCGCAAGCTGGGTATCATCAGTTCAGAAAAACTTTTTGGCATTGCAAGCCCCAGGGTTGCAATGGATTGTTTCCTGATCAGCAACAGCGAGCCCACGGTGACCAGGCCTGCGGCCATGGTCAGTGCGCCTACCTGGGACGCTCCAGCAAAACGCAATGACCAGACACTGGCCATGACAATCACAACCATCCCTGTGTCGATTGCGGCTTGTGACTTGCTCAAATTGGGTTTGCAATCAGGGTCAGACCTACCAGGCCTGGCTGGTTTGGGCAACCTCTCCTCAGTTGTGCTCGCATTGCCCATAATTCTTTATCCGCATATAATAAGAATTAGAATCGTATTCTAATAATAATGCGCTCACATATGGCAAAAGTCACATTATCCGGTTAACAGGGATCAAAAAGGCATAATAAATTCGTGACCACGGAACCCGAAAGAATTCGTCCTGCCCTGCAGGCTCGCTCACAGGCAACACAGCAGCGCATCCTCGATGTGGTCGACAGCCTGGTGCGAGAGGGGCGGTTTGACTCTGCGACCATTTCAGACATCACGCGCAAAGCAAAATGCTCAGTCGGAGCGTTTTATGGTCGGTTTAGCGACAAGGACGCCGCACTCTTAAGTTTCTACAGTCGCCGCTGTGATGCACTTGAATCATTAGTGCTTGAAACGCTCTCCAGGTCGCGCGACACGAGTTTACGTGAGTTGGTACACGAGCTAATCGATGTCCTGGTCAATCACAGCATCGAATACCGCGAATTTCTTAGGGCGTTTCAATCGCGATTTACTTCGGGTGATACCGGGTTCCTGGCCCGCACCCGCAAAATGAACACACGCCTGATTGATGCGCTGACAAAAGCGCTGGAACTCAGGGTGGATGAATTGAAGCATCCGGACCCAAAAGCAGCCGCACTTTTTACATTCGCAATCATTGGCGGAATCACCCGGGATGGCATCCTTCATTCAGGTCGTATTGTCGAAGGCAAGACCTCATTGACTGGATTTATGACTGAACTCGAGCGCGCCGTGTTGGGATACCTGGGTTGTCGCATCTAGTGTTTGCTGTAGGCGCTGCGTTCATCACCATCTTGATATTCATGTTTTAGCAACAGGAAGGAAAAAGCAGGGAACACAACAATCCCAGTTGAGCCGAGTGATATTTTCAAAAATTCTCCCGCTTCAAAAATTCTCAAACGAACCGTTACAATGAGCCTGGTTGTTTTCAAAATCAGAGCAGACCAATAACGCGATCATGGCAGGTAAGTTATTCAAGTTGTTGTTGTTTTTTTCAGCTGGCGGACTGATTCTGTTTGTTTCATTCGCGGCGTACATTTACATCGCCAGCGAGCGCTACCTTGGTGATGTGGTCGCCCACCAGGGATTTGAATATTCAGCGGAACTGGATGCGGAGACACTAGAACGTGGCCGGCATATTGCTCGTACACGGGGTTGTTTCGGTTGTCACGGGCAGGAGCTGCAGGGTGCGGTATTTTCGGAAGAATGGGGCTGGGTGGGAACTGCAGTGGCACCCAACCTTGCAAAATATGCCCGTCAGCACGATGCGGTCACCATAGAGGCAGCGGTCAGACAAGGGATTGGACATGATGGCAAGGCGTTATGGTCGATGCCGTCCTACAACTTCGTGCTGATGAACGATAACGATTTGACTGCACTCATTGCGTTTCTTCGCTCCGCACCCGTGGTCGAAAAGCCATTGCCAGAGCCGGATATTGGCTGGGAGGCCCGCTACCTGATGGCTAGTGGCCAGGCACAGCATATGGCGGATTGGGCGGATCTGATGCCTCCCTTGCTGCTTGGCCAGGACGATCCGCCGAACCTGGTTCGTGGCGAATACCTGGCCAAGACCACATGCAATGAGTGTCACGGATTTGATCTTCGTGGTCAGGAAGATTTTCCGCCGATACCAGACCTGGCCATCGTGGCTGCGTACACCGATGAGGATTTTCGACACCTGATGAGAACCGGCGAGGCCATCGGTGGTCGCAAGGACCTGGGGTTAATGTCAATTGTGGCAAAGGATCGCTTCGCAAGTTTTACCCATTGGGAACTCAGGGACTTGCTGTCCTATCTCAGGACTCTGCCGGACCAGCCTGTTGATGAGGACGCGGCCTGGCGTCAATTGCGCTAGATTTGCACCCATAGTATTTGCTTACGAACGGTTCAGGCATGGACCGAACCCTGATACGGTTTTTTGAATTCAATCAACGCTCAAGGAACCAGCCGATCAATGGACTCGATGCCTGAATATTAATCGCAATAAAAGGGCTCTGACCCCTTTTCTGGACCCCGATTTGACCCAATCAAAAACAAAACAATCAAAAACCAACTCACCGGAGAATGGCTGGGGCCTGTGGCCATTCATCATTTGGCTGGTGGTTTTTTATCTGGCCTGGATCGCCCTGGTCCAGCTTGGTGATCACCTTCAAACTGTATTAAGCCACTGGCAAATAGCGGTGGCCATGGCTGCCGGATCTTACGTGGCGGGTTCCACTCCAATGGGGGGTGGCACCGTGGGATTTCCGGTACTGGTGCTATTGATGGATTTGCCAGCATCGCTGGGCCGAGACTTCAGTTCCGCCGTCCAGTCGGTCGGCATGACCAGTGCCAGCATTTACATATTTTGTCGCCGTATGCCATTAGAATGGCCAATGTTGCAGGCAGCGATGATCGGTTCGCTGATTGGAACCCCTTTAGGAATCACGTTCATTGCACCACTAGCATCGGATCTGTTTATCAAGCTCTTGTTTGCATCCATGTGGTGCAGCTTCGGACTTTTGCATCTGAGGCGAATTGATGAAATTGCCGGCTATGTTG
Source organism: Lysobacterales bacterium (assembly GCA_035267185.1). Lineage (GTDB taxonomy): Bacteria > Pseudomonadota > Gammaproteobacteria > Xanthomonadales > SZUA-36 > JAUIBE01. Next base: position 17,544 of record DATFLY010000109.1, read on the forward strand.
GTATGACACCTCATAACAAGTCGTTCGATCGCAAAGCGGGCTTTGGTGTCGGTTTGTTGGGCAGCCTTACAGTGGCCAGTATCACCGGAGTAGGCATCGATATGCTGATCTATATGGTCCTTGTGCTTTGGTGTCATGCTGATCTGAAAATATCCATACCCACTTCAGTTGTCCTGATGGCATTCACATCCATTGTTGGTGTTGTGACCAAGCTCCTGATGGGCAACATACAGGCAGGGACATTTGAGCACTGGCTGGCTGCCGCGCCGGTTGTAATTTTAGGCGCTCCACTGGGCGCGCTGGTCGTTGATCGGATTGGGCGTCGTACGACGCTGGTACTGGTTTCATCACTCTGCGTGGTTCAGTTTGTCTGGACCCTGGTGCACGAGCGGTCAGTTTTGACGACCTGGACCATCATGTTGGCGGTCCTTGGTGTGTTTGGATTTTTGCTCTTATTCGCCGCAATGTACAGTCAGGGACAACGTCTCGCCAGGCGCACCTGATCGGCCTTTTCGAATGGCAGAGAATTCTGAAGTTACATTGGTCTGTTTGTCTGGTCGAATACAAATTGGTCCTCCAATTTTCGATCAGGTGAGTTTTAAATAAGATGTAAACGCTTACATTTCATCGAAATTTCCAGTGTAAGCGCTTCCATTTGTAGGTAATTTGGTTTATATTTATGTGTATTACTTCCGTAATATTTCAGTTAAATACATAAAATCAAAGAGTTGCGAGGTCAACAGTCAGCGTGAAAAATCAAACGGTACTTTTGAACCCCCTCACCAGAAGCATCGCCGTGGCATTGGGCGCCACAACCGTCTCCACCGTCGTAGCACAGGATCAGAACAGCGAAGTTGAAAACATCCTCGAGGAGGTTGTTGTCACTGGTGTGCGACAGAGTTTCACAGAATCTGCAGCTATCAAGCGTGATTCCGATGGTGTGGTTGATGCAATTATTGCCGAGGATATCGGCAAGTTCCCGGATACCAACCTTGCCGAATCCCTGCAGCGAATCTCCGGTGTTTCGATCGACCGTTCCGGTGCAGGTGCACAAGTAGGTGCTGAAGGTGAAGGTCAACGAGTAACGGTTCGTGGCATCGGCGCTGACTTCAACCTGGTGCTGCTGAATGGTCGCTCCATGCCGACTTCCAGCCTTTTCCCCACCGGCACTACGAGTGGACGATCTTTCGACTTCTCCAACATCGCTTCAGAGGGCGTTCGAGCAGTTGAGGTCTACAAAACAAGCATGGCTGACATCCCTTCGGGTGGCCTGGGAGCGACAATCAATGTCATTACTGCACGTCCCCTGGATATCGGTGAACAGCAGATGAGTTTTGGCGCCAAGGCCATAACCGATGAGTCTGACCAGGATGACGCCTGGACGCCTGAGATTTCCGGCATCTACAGCAATGTATTTGCCGATGGCACGTTCGGCGTGACAGTCGCTGCGGTCTACCAGGAACGTGAATTCGGTTACAACCAGGCCGGTGTATTCAATGACTGGGTTCCGAGTAACTTCCTGGATACAAGCTGGCAGGGCCTGCCCCCTGACAGCACGAATGCGCCTGCAGATGGTGAACCATTCTGGCTGCCACAAAGTGTTGGCTATGGCATTTTTGATGTCGATCGTGAGCGACTCAATGGCCAGTTGGCTTTGCAGTGGCGGCCTGTCGACAAACTAACCATGACGCTTGACTACACCTACGCTGAAACCACCCTGGATCAACGTGGCAACGACCTGTCATTCTGGTTTCTCCAGAATGCTTCCGGGTCGGGAACATTTACTGATGCGCCGGTTTCACCGCTTACCTACAGCGAGATAGCCGGTGCACGGGATTGGAGTACGGGAACTTCACAGGCTGGGTGGAAAACAGAACTCGATTCAATCGGGTTTAACGCCGAATATGATGTGAACGACAGGATGGGCCTGGCCCTGGATTACCATAGCTCCACCTCTGAATCCAAAGTTAATTCCCCATATGGTGTGAATTCAGCCATGGGAATACCCGTCATTCTGGACATCGAGGTCGGAGCCGATTTTTCTCAGGATTTGCCTGTGATTGGCACCCCCACCATTTCTGGGCTTACTCCATCTGACCACGAATTCAGTGGCGCTGCATTCCGCAATTCACTGTCCAAGATGGAAATTGATCAGTTGGATCTCAGCGGCTATTTTGACCTGAATGACAGGCAAACCCTGGACTTCGGAGTTTTGCTGTCAGATACCAATAATCGCACAGCATTTGGCGAAAACCAGTATGCCAACTGGGATGCACCGTGGTCACCAGAGGATGTTCCGGACAATGTATTTACAACAACTTGTCTACCGTGCAATTTCGATAACATCCCGGGTTCCGAAAACCCCGACTTCTTCCCGCAGATGTTTATGTATGACTTTGCGACCATGGCGGCCATCCGTGAACAGGTCACGGGACAAATGTCAGGCGCGCCTGATACGTTTACCAATGATCTGAGAACCGAGGAAGAGACCACGGCTGCCTACCTGCAGTGGCGTGCCAATTTCGAAGTCGGCAGCATGGTTTCCAATTTGCGAATTGGCCTTCGTTACGAGACGACTGATGTGACCTCCAGTTCGTTGACACCAGTTCCGCTTTACATTGAATGGGCGTCAGCCAACGAATATTTCCTGACTTTTTCGGATCAGAACGATTTCACCACGCAGGAAGGTGACTACGACAACTGGCTTCCGAACATCGATTACAACCTCAATGTCACGGAAGATTTCGTTGTAAGAGCAAGTTACAGTGAGACCATCGGTCGCCAGGCCTGGGATGATATCCAGGGTGGCCAGACATTGGACGTTCTGGTTCGGCAAGTTGCCGGAACCGGCTCTTCGGGTGATCCCAGCCTGGAGCCATTGGAGTCGAAGAACTACGATATCTCGTTTGAGTGGTACTACGCCCCGGGCAGCTATGCATCGGTTGGTTACTTCCGCAAGGACGTCGATAATTATGTGGCGATTGCCCAGCGAGCGTCGACGCCATTCAACCTTCCACACCCAGGCCGGGGACAATGGTTCGAGGAATGTAACGCCATTACTGGAGGCGATCTCGTAGAGACCCGAAATTGTATTTTCGAGACCTATGGTGACAGCGAGTTCGTGGATGTTGAAGCGGGTACCATCCGAGGGGTCCCGGGTCAGGATCCGGCAGCGACATTCAACCTGAGTGTTCCTACTGCTCAGCAAAGCGTTGAAATCGATGGATGGGAGTTCGCCTTCCAGCATATGTTCGGAGACACCGGTTTTGGTCTTAGCGCCAACTACACCATGGTGGATTCGGATATTGCCTACGACAACAACTCGTTTGAAGACCAGTTTGCAATCCTTGGGCTAAGTGATTCGGCCAACATCGTGGGGTTCTATGAAAAATATGGATGGACTGCCCGACTGGCCTGGAACTGGCGTGATAAGTTCCTGGCGAATACCGGCCTTGGTGGTATTGGTCAACCCAATCCGACCTATACCGAAGAGTACGAACAGCTGGATGGCATCGTGAGTTATGAACTCGAAAACGGTATTACCTTCTTCGTCGAAGCATTCAACCTGACTGACGAATATTCACGCGCAGTGGGTCGAAACCCGAACATGGCCCGGTATGTGACTCAAACCGGTCGCCGTTTCGGCATAGGTGCGCGCTGGACTTACTAACCCGGTCTAAAGCAGGCAATATGGAAAAGCCGCTGGCATCAGCGGCTTTTTCGTTCCAGACGATTACACTGCAACCATGCGGAAACTCCCGACAGCTACACTGGGTATGATTTCAAGTGCTGATGTGGCAATCAGCCAGGATTGACAATGTCACAAAAGATTAATCGCGTGGTGATTCTTGGAGGGGGGTCTGCGGGCTGGCTCACAGCCGGTGTACTCGCTGCAGAACACAAAACCAAAACCAATCCCGACATCAGCATCACCCTGGTTGAGTCTCCGGACGTCCAGATCATTGGCGTGGGTGAAGGGACATGGCCTTCAATGCGCGACACCCTGCAACGAATGGGTGTGTCAGAAGCTGAATTCCTGATTCATTGCGATGCCTCTTTCAAACAGGGTTCAAAATTTTCAGGTTGGGTCAGCGGAGAAAAGGACGATTATTATTACCACCCGTTTTCAGCTCCCGAAGGGTTTGGCAAGACCAACCTCGCATCAGCCTGGGCTAACCTTGAGGAACATCCGAGATTTGCAGATCTCGTCAGTTTTCAGCCACATCTTTGTGAAAGTGGTAAGGCTCCAAAACAGGTCGTGACACCTGAATTTGCAGCGGTTGCAAATTACGCTTATCACCTGGATGCCGGTAAGTTTGGACAGTTCCTGCAGCAACACTGCACCGACAAACTTGGCGTTGGGCATATGCTTGCGCATGTTGCCGAAGTTGAGTGTGATGATGACGGCGATATCACCGGACTCAGAACAGATGATGGCAAACTGATTGAAGGGGATCTGTTTATTGACTGCACGGGCTTTGCCTCGCTGTTGATTGGCAAGCATTATGATGTGCCGTTCATCAGCACCAGGGACATATTGTTTTGTGATTCAGCACTGGCAACGCAAGTGCCTTACCCTTACGAAAACAGTCCAATCGCATCGCAGACCAATGGTACTGCCCAACAGTCCGGATGGGTCTGGGATATTGGCCTGCCGACCCGGCGGGGCGTGGGTTACGTTTACTCCAGTGCCCACACAAGCGACGAGGATGCAGAGTTTGAGCTGTGGGGGTACATTGGCCGCAGCGGTGGGCCGGGTGATGAGATTCATCAGGGTTCAGCACGAAAAATCACATTCAACCCCGGGTATCGCCAGAAATTCTGGCACCGAAACTGCGTGGCGGTTGGTATTTCCGCAGGCTTCGTAGAACCTCTGGAAGCATCTGCGATCGCATTGATCGAAATGTCGGCAAGAATGATCGCGGACGAGTGGCCTGCAACACGTGAGTTGATGGACATTTCGTCACGGCGTTTCAACCATCGCTTTGAATACCGCTGGGAGAGAATTATCGAATTTCTCAAGCTTCACTACCTGCTCAGCAATCGCACTGACAGCAAATTCTGGACAGACAACCGCAAGCACGAATCAGTGCCTGATCGGCTCGCAGAATTGCTTGAGATATGGCGTTATCGTTCTCCGGGCTTCCGTGATTTTCATGAACTTGAGGAAGTGTTCCCCTCCGCCAGCTACCAATATGTTCTTTACGGAATGGGTTTCAAACCCGATCCCAACGTCCATCAGCGCCGGCTGGACCAACCGGAAGCCGCCTTGCAATGTTTCCAGGTAAGTCGCCAGCTCGCAAAAAAGTACCAAAAGGGTTTGCCCAGCAACAGGGAACTGATTGACCATATAGCCAGGTATGGAATGAAGCGAATATAGAGCCAAATGACAATGCCAAGATTTCAAATTCTCAACAACATCGATCACAAGGACCTCAGGGTCCGCATTGAACGATCAGCAGAGCTAGGCGACGATCAATGGTACGCCGTGACTTTCCCTGCCGAGTTTAAAAATGTTCAGCGCCACTATCCCATATTTTTCATCAGGCACTCTGAAACGGGAGAATTTCAGGCCACGGCCATGTTTGGCGTGGAAAAGGGAGAAAACCTGTTCCTGGAAGATCTCGGCTGGGATGCCAGCTATATACCGCTGAATATCCTGCGTCATCCGTTCCTGATCGCCATGCAGGAGGGGAGCGAGGGCCAGGGCGAGTCAATGGTTTCCGTGGATGTGGAAAATCCAAGGGTTGGCACGGAGCATGGTGAACCGGTCTTCCTGGAACATGGCGGACACAGTCCGTACCTGGAACAGGTCACTTCCATGCTGAAAGTGCTGCAGGAAGGCATGCAAGCCACCAAGCCGTTCTTCGAGGTGCTGGAGGCGCTCGATCTCATTGAGTCTTTTGCACTGGATGCGCAGCTCGATGATGGCTCCGAGCATCGCCTTGCCGGTTTCTACACGATCAATGAAGATGTTTTGCGTGAGCTTGACGGCGAAAAGCTGGCTGCACTTCATCAACGAGGCTTCCTTGAGCCCATCTACATGGTCATTGCGTCCATGGTAAACCTGCCATTGCTGCTGGATCGTAAAAATAGGCGTCACATGACCGAAATGGAAAATGCTGGCGATTGATCAACCATTAAACGAAATACCTGTCCCCGAATCGGGAAATCTGCCTGATGGCGTGATTGGTTCAGGTGCTCCTGTAATTTTGAGAGGGCTGGTCAGTCACTGGCCCATTACACGGTCGGGTCTGGAATCGCCCGCAGCAGTGGAATCTCATCTTTTGCGGTTCTACGCTGGCGCCAGTGTCACTGCGGTCTACAGTGAGTCTCATCACCGGGGACGAGTGTTTTACGATGAGAAAGTCTCCGGTTTCAACTTCAAGGTGGTCAGCAGCCAACTGGACAAGGTGCTGGACGAGATTCGCCAACAGTCGCACGCGGCGGAACCAATGGGTATTTACATGGGTTCCACTGAGATAGACCGGGTCCTGCCGGGATTTCGATCAGAAAATGAACTGCAATTCGACGCTGAAAGCCCTCTGGCATTCATTTGGCTGGGTAACCACTCCCGAATTGCTGCGCATTTTGATTTGCCGGACAACATTGCCTGTTGCGTTGCCGGCCGCCGCCGCTTCACCCTGTTTCCACCATCCGAGATCGGTAATCTCTATCCCGGACCAATGGATAAAACGCCGGCTGGGCAGATTGTCAGCATGGTCGATTTTAAAGATCCTGATTTTGAGCGGTTTCCGAAATTTCGCAATGCCCTGGAAAAAGCCCGGGTTGCGGAGCTTGAACCCGGCGATGCCATCTATATACCCAGCATGTGGTGGCATCATGTTGAGGGTATGAATGCCCTGAATGTCCTGATCAACTACTGGTGGCGCCGGGTACCTGCGTTCATGGATACTCCTGTGAACGCGCTCGAATATGCGCTTTTGTGCATCAGGGATTTGCCGGTCAGTGAGCGCGAGGCATGGCGCGCATTGTTTGATTATTATGTATTTGATTTCGATCAGGATTCCGTGGGCCACATCCCCCAAGAAAGCCGCGGCATTCTGGACCCGTTTGACGATCTGACGGCAAGGAAACTCCGGGCACAATTGCTTAAGAAACTGAATCGTTAGCACTTATCCCACCAACCATGAGGCAAATCCTTGAATAATAATATTAATAGAGTCGTTATAGCTGGTGGTGGCACCGCCGGATGGATGGCTGCTGGCCTGCTTTCAAAGATCCTGGGTCGGGTGCTTGATATCACTTTGATCGAGTCCGACCAGATCGGCACGGTAGGTGTTGGGGAAGCCACAATCCCCCCGTTGGTGACGTACCTGCGCCTGCTCCAGATCAAGGAGCAGGACTTTATGGCAGCCACCCAGGGTACGTTCAAGCTGGGTATCTCGTTTGAAAACTGGAAGGACGTCAACGAGCGCTATATACACTCTTTCGGAACCACCGGGACTGACCATTGGTCAGCCGGCTTCCAGCATTTCTGGCTCAAGGACCGTGAACGGGGTTCTTCAGTTTCCTATGGCGACTATTGCCTCGAACTGGTTGCTGCCCAGCAAAGCAAGTTTGCACATCTACCCAAACAGGGTTTGAACTATGCCTTTCATATTGATGCCACCCTGTTTGCGGCGTTTTTGAGAAATTACAGTGAGAAACTGGGCGTGAGGCGTGTCGAAGGCAAGATTGTGGACGTCAATACCAACAGTGAGACCGGCCACGTGGAAAGCCTGCGCCTGGACTCGGCTGAACTGATCGAGGGCGACCTTTTCATTGATTGCACGGGCTTTCGCGGACTTTTAATAGAACAAACGCTCAAGACCGGTTATGAGGATTGGACGCACTGGCTGCCCTGTGACAGTGCAATGGCGTTACAAACCGAATCCATGATCGAAGCGATTCCTTATACCCGCGCAATCGCACATTCAGCGGGATGGCAATGGCGAATCCCATTGCAGCATCGGGTCGGCAATGGCCTGGTCTACTGCAATGACTATATGTCTGACGAAGAAGCACGTGAGTATCTCCTTAAAAATGTTGTAGGAGGTCACCTCACTGAGCCCCGCGTGCTCAAGTTCAAGGCCGGCCGGCGACGTAAGAACTGGAACAAAAACGTTGTTGCTTTGGGGTTGGCCAGCGGGTTTGTCGAGCCATTGGAGTCGACCAGCATCCATCTGATTCAGCAGGGCATGATTCGGCTATTGCAGTTGTTTCCTCACGATGGCATCAAGCAAACCGATATTGACGAGTACAACGAACAGTCGCGGATCGAAATCGAGTACATTCGTGATTTCATCGTCATGCACTACAAGGTGACCAATCGCCAGGACACGCCGTTCTGGCAACATTGTCGAAATCTAGAAATTTCCGACACCCTGGCACATCGGATCCAGCTGTTCAGGGAGACTGGTCGCGTATGCAGGGCCCGGGAAGATCTGTTCCAGGAAAACTCCTGGGTTCAGGTCATGATGGGGCAGGGCATCACGCCAGCACAGTATCACCCGGTAACAAATGTGATGACTGAAAACGAGTTGACTCAGTTTATGCGCAAGATTCGTGAACGCGTCGCGGCGACAGTTGCAAAACTGCCCAATCATGAAACCTACGTTAAGCAGTACTGTCCGTCGCCTGATTAAGGAAACACGTTCCAGTTAGGACGGGTGTTGCTGCCCGATATCTGCTTTATTCTTGCGTCTTGATTCGTATACAATGTAAACGCTTACATTTTTAGGAACGGCCACCGAAAAATGACAACGATTTACCAGGTTTCCGAGGCGGCCGGCGTATCATTGGCGACTGTTTCAAGGGTTTTGAACAACAGCGACAAGGTTAAGCCGAAAACGCGCGAAAAAGTGCTTGAGACGATGAAGGAACTGGGCTATCGGCCCAATTTTATCGCTCAGTCGCTGGCGTCCAATCGTTCCAACAGCGTGGGTATCCTGATTCCCGAATTGTATGGCCCATTCTTTGGAGTAATGCTCGCCAATATCGAGGAAGAGCTGCGCAATTCCGGTAAACACGTGATCATTACAGCAGGTCACAGTGACACTGAGCGGGAAGAGGAAAACATTGAGTTTCTACTCACCAGACAATGTGATGCGCTGATCCTGCATGTTTACTCGGTTTCAGACGAATACCTTTTAAAACTCAATGAAGGGTCGGTCCCCATCATTCTTTTGAACCGATACGTCGAAGGCATGGCCAGCCAGTGCATCAGTCTTGACAATGAGTATGGAGGTTACCTGGCTGCAAAAGCCCTGCTAGACGCGGGTCATCGATCGATTGCATATATTTCGGGTCCCGTTTGGAAAGTGGATTCCTATCAGCGCCTCACGGGCCACAAGCGTGCTCTCGCTGAATATGACCTGAAATTTGACGAAGCCCTTTTATACGAAGGCGACTTTGAAGAGGGCAGTGGCCGCTACGGTATGAACCACCTGCTTGACAAAGATATCCCGTTTACTGCGGTTGCCTGTGCCAATGATGAAATGGCGGCGGGCGCTCTTGATGCTGCCCGATCCAGGGGGCTGACATTGCCCGAAGACCTGTCGCTGATCGGTTTCGACAATGTCTTCCTGACCCGTTATACCCACCCCAAGCTGAGTTCTATTGACTGCGACCTGGACGAAATGGGACGCATGGCTGCGCGCCTGGTTCTAAGGGATGAGTATGGACGCGAGGAAATTGAAATCACCAATAATTTCGAGCCGAGTGTCGTGATGCGTGATTCTATAGCGCGTGTCAATGGGGCAGGTTAGTTTGTGATATCGATGGATCGCAAGGCTGTACGAATTTATTTACCGTGAAAACAGACATCAATTCACGACGCCACAACTTCACGAAAGGCCACATGGAGCGGATAACCGACCTCCTTTCCCGCATGACCCTTGAAGAGAAGATCGGGCAAATGGCCATGGTCAACGCTGACTCACATGATATCAATGAGGACCTCTATTCGGCTCTGCGGGACGGGCGCATTGGTTCGACGATCAACCAGGTTGACGCTGAGATCAACAACAAGCTTCAGCGAATCGCAGTAGAGGATAGCCGCCTCGGCATTCCCTTGCTGGTTGGGCGGGATGTGATACATGGCTTCAGGACCATCATGCCCATCCCACTTGGCCAGGCTGCGACCTGGAATCCGGATCTTTTGTGCCAGGGCGCACGTGTGGCAGCGGTTGAATCAGCTTCGGCCGGCATCAACTGGACGTTTGCACCCGTGGTTGACGTGAGTCGCGACCCGCGCTGGGGACGAATCGCTGAAACGCTGGGTGAAGACCCTTACCTTACAAGTGTCCTGGGAGCCGCGGTGGTCAGGGGGTACCAGGGCGATGACCTGAGTCTCGACGATAGCATTGCGGCCTGCGCCAAGCACTTTGCAGGGTATGGTGCCACCGAGGCCGGCCGCGACTACAACACAGCAAACATTCCGGAAATCGAACTGCGAAACGTCTATCTGCCTTCCTTCAAGGCGATGGTCGATGCAGGCGTTGCGACCCTGATGGCTTCATTCAGCGATTTGAATGGAATTCCACCAACCGGAAACCAATTCCTGATGCGGCAGATTCTGCGCGATGAGTGGGGTTTCGAGGGACCAGTCGTGAGTGACTGGGAATCGATTGAGGAATTGGTCATGCATGGCTTATGTTCCGATAATCGCTCTGCAGCCCAAGCAGCTGCCATGGCAGGCATCAATATTGAAATGGCGAGTTCTGCTTATGCGGATCACCTGCCTGAGCTGGTTAAATCCGGCGAAATCGATATAGAAGTAATAGACGAAATGGTCGCCAGCATACTCGAGCTGAAACTGAAACTGGGACTGTTCGAGCAACCGTACACCGATCCTCATAAATTTCCGGACATCGGTAATGAAAAAAATATTGAAACGGCCAGGCGCGCCGCGCTTCAAAGTCTCGTATTACTGGAAAACAGGGACAATGCACTACCACTGAGCCAGGATGCCATCAGATCACTGGCAATCGTTGGCCCCCTGGCTGACCAGTCTTATGAGCAGATGGGAACTTGGGTTTTTGATGGTGATGATTCCATCAGCGAGACACCATTAAACGCCATCAGAGCGATGGTAGGCGATTCATGCTCAATCAGTTATGTGCCGGCCATGGAAACGTCACGTAGTCAATCCACGGATCAGTTTGAGGCTGCGTATGCGGCAGCAAAGCAAGCCGATGCCACTGTTGTATTTCTTGGCGAAGAGTCGATCCTTTCGGGGGAGGCCCACTCGTTGGCCAATATTGAATTGCCAGGAAACCAGGCAGAGCTGGTCCGGTTGCTTCATTCTGCCGGAAAGCCAGTTATTGCCGTGGTTCTCGCGGGCAGGCCGTTGGCTCTGGGCAACATCATCGACCTGGTTGATGCCCTGGTTTTTGCATGGCACCCAGGGTCAATGGGAGGACCTGCGATTGCCGATATTCTATTCGGTGTGGAATCTCCTTCGGGAAAACTGCCGATCACGTTTCCAAAGATGGTTGGCCAGGTGCCCATTTACTACGCCCACAAAAATACCGGCCGGCCCGCTTCGCCCGACTTGTTCGTTCACATCGACGATATTGAGCCAAGGACGCCGCAACTCCAAACAGGAATGTCATCGCATCACCTGGATGCTGGCTATGAACCGATGTATCACTTTGGTTATGGTCTTTCTTACACCCGATTTGAGTATTCGCAGGTGGAAGTACTGGAGTCCGAGCCTCGACTTGGCCAATCAATTACGGTCCGGGCGAACGTGAAGAATACGGGCAAGGTTGAGGCCGAGGAGGTCGTTCAGCTTTATCTTCGCGACCTGGTGGGAAGCGTCACTCGTCCTGTTCGGGAGCTGAAGGGATTTCAGCGTATTCGACTCAAGCCGGGAGAAACCAGGCAGTTGACGTTTTTATTAAAACCTGGTGCATTTGAGTTTTTTGGCCAGGATATGAAAAAAAGAAGCGAAGCCGGAAAGTTCAATGTCTGGGTCGGAGGGGACTCGAATGCCATGACAGGAACTGAGTTTGAACTCACCTGAAAATTTTCCGGATACCCATAAGACAATGACCCCCAGCACCCGTTATACCATCAGAATTGCGCTCATCGTTGCTCTTGGCGGTTTTCTCATGGGTTTCGATGCCTCGGTGATTTCGGGTGTCGTCACATTTATTGAACCAGAGTTTGGCTTAAGCAAGATCGAGCTGGGGTGGGCGGTGGCCTCGCTGACCCTGACATCCACGCTTGCAATGATGATGGCTGGCCCATTGAGCGACCGTTTCGGACGCAAGCTGATTCTCAAGATTGCCGCAATACTGTTTACGGCTTCAGCCCTGGCTTCCGCTGTGGCGCCGGATTACATTAGCCTGGTCGTGGCGCGTATGCTCGGTGGCTTTGGCGTTGGGGCGGCGCTCATCATCGCGCCAATGTACATCGCGGAAATTTCGCCGCCGGATATTCGTGGTCGCATGGTGTCGTTCAACCAACTCAACATTGTGCTGGGCATTTCGGCCGCCTATTTTAGCAACTACCTCATTCTGGGGTTGGCAGAGTCCGGCCTGAGCTGGGCACAGACCCTCGGTTTCGATCAGTGGGCCTGGCGCTGGATGCTGGGCATTGAAGGGCTGCCGGCGCTCATCTACTTCTTCGCGTTGTTCAGTGTGCCTGAGAGTCCCCGCTGGCTAGTGATGCAAACCAGGGAAAAAAGCGCCCTGAGCATCATGGAGCGAATCAGCGGCAAACGCAGGGCAGCAAAGGAACTGGTGGCTGTGCAGAATTCGTTGGCCAGAGAGGGTGCGCAGCGTAACTTATCTCTGCGCGTATTGTTCCATCCATCAATGAAGCTGGTGCTCACCATTGGTATCACGGTTGCGGTGCTGCAGCAGATCACCGGTATCAATTCGGTGTTCTTCTATGCGCCAATGATCTTTGAGCAATCCGGTGTTGGTACCGACGCATCATTTATGCAAGCGGTGCTGGTGGGGCTGGTCAACCTGGTATTTACGGTGCTGGCAATTGTACTGATTGACCGCCTGGGTAGAAGGCCATTGTTGCTCTTCGGCGTGTCAGGAATAGCTGTTTGCATGCTGTTGCTTGCTTATTGTTTTAATAGTGCGACTTACACATTAACAACCGCTGCACTTTCGACCCTGCCGGATGGCATTGATGCTGGCATGTTGGCATCTGTGATCGGACAGCCTTTTGATAGTGATGTGGCATTCAGGTCGGCACTGGTTTCCGTGATTGGTCAGGCACAGTTCCTCGAACATCAGTCTGCCCTGGTCAGTGCCGCTATCGATATGAATCCCACCCTTATCCTGGTCGGAATTCTTGGATTCGTGGCCTGTTTTGCGATATCACTCGGGCCCGTGATGTGGGTCCTGTTCTCTGAGCTTTTCCCAAACCGGATTCGTGGCCTGGCGATATCATTTGTTGGTCTGATCAATTCTGCCGTGAGTTTTACGGTGCAGCTGATCTTTCCCTGGGAGCTCGAAACAATCGGCAATGCCGGGACCTTCCTGATATATGGCCTGTTCGCCATCGTCGGATTGTTGGTTCTTGCGCGAATGCTGCCTGAGACCAAGGGTAAGAGCCTGGAAGACCTTGAGGTTGAACTGGTGGGACCCGCGAAGGATAACTGGTCATGAAACGAATTTTCAAACTGGGTCTTTTGTTAGCAGTATTGATGATACTTGCAGCATGTGATGACAAAGTATCACCTTATTCCGGCCATGAGAATGTTGCGAATTCGTCTGAGACTACGACTGCTGCCATGACACCGATCAAGGTGGAGATTATTCGAGTCAATGGGGGGTACCAGTTGCTTCGAGACGGACAACCTTACGAAATCAAGGGTGCAGGAATCGATCGGCCAAAGGGCGTCGATCCGGATGGGGCTGACCTTGCAAAGTTTGCTGCCCACGGTGGCAATAGTTTTCGCAACTGGCGTGACCAGGTTGAAACGGATGGCCTGGCCATACTCGAAGATGCACAAAAACATGGCCTGACTGTGGCCATGAGCATACCCGTCGGTCGTGAACGAAAAGGCTTTGATTACGACGACGAGGAAGCCGTGGCCCGGCAATTGGAATATGCCCGCGGAGAGGTCCTGGCCTATCGGGATCATCCGGCCCTGCTGGTCTGGATTATAGGCAACGAAATCAATATGCATGCCACCAATTTCAAGGTCTTTGATGCGGTCAACGACATCGCGAAAATGATCAAGGAACTGGATCCCAACCATCCCGTGACTACGACCTGGGCTGGTTATGGCGCCGATGTGCCGGAGTTGTTGGACACCCGGATGCCGGATCTCGATTTCATCAGTGTTCAGCTCTATGCAGATGTGGTCAATCTTCCACGAAAACTGGCTCAGACAGGTCTGAGCTGGCCGGTAATGGTCACGGAATGGGGCACCATGGGCCATTGGGAGGTAGACAAAACCGCCTGGGGTGCGCCGATTGAAATGAACAGCAGTGAAAAGGCACGCCACTATGAAACTGCCTATCGCGATGCGATCGCAGCGGTTCCCGAACAGATCATTGGCAACTATGCATTTGTCTGGGGGCAGAAACAGGAACGAACGCCAACCTGGTATGGCCTGTTCCTGGAAGATGGGTCGGAAACGGAATCCATAGATGCGCTGCACTACATCTGGCGGGGAGAATGGCCAGAGAACCGTGCGCCGCGAATCGAGAGCATGACTCTCAATG
>DATFLY010000110.1:0-16192 GCA_035267185.1 Lysobacterales bacterium
TGAGCTTTCAAGAAGAGGCCCACTTTGCTTCGTAAAGGTTACGCGGTATTAATCCGGATTTCTCCGGGCTATCCCCCACCTCGAGGCAAATTCCTATGCATTACTCACCCGTCCGCCACTCGACAGCGACAAAGTCATCCCGAAGGAATCCTAGCGTCCTGTTTCCGTTCGACTTGCATGTGTTAAGCATGCCGCCAGCGTTCAATCTGAGCCAGGATCAAACTCTTCAGTTTATAAAGGTTTGATGATTTACCAAAGCCGGCATAAAGCCGAACCCTGGCGTTTACATCTAAGTCTTAATAGCTGAAAGCTTAACCCGTGCTCCCGATTACTCTTGTCCGAAGACAAGTTTATTCAGGGCATGGTCGCTTTCTTCATGGCAAATTCCATGACGCAAGCGCCCACACAAGTTACCTTATCTTGTAAATGAACTCAGACGTTTTTCGTTGCCACTTTTTTCACCCGAGGGTGAAACCTGTAATAACGAAAAAGCCTGGGTCGTTGTCCGAAGACGAAAACGCATTTCGCGCTTTCCGACCGCTGGCTACTTCCCACGCATCGTGGTTGGTTGCCCGTAATACTTCCCGCACGACAACAACCGCGGCTTAACCCTCTCGGATCGCCGCGCCGGTTGGATTCGCAAATGGAATCGCCACCCGGTGCTGGGCGGGCCGACCATTATAACCGTCAAACGAAACTGCAGTCAACGCATAATGGGCGGAAATTTACCCGAATACGAAAAAAAACTTCTTTCCCGAATTCCTCGCCCAAAATTGGTTCAGAACCATCAGGCGAGGAGCGCATTATAGGAGTAAAGATTGAGACGTCAACCCTTTTGTTGATTATTTTTCAAAAGAAGTTTTTGAAGCCGCTCACCAATCACTTCCAATTGCAGATCAGCATGCGCGCCAGGAGACACTCTCCGGGCAAGACTGGCCTGTGGATCGCCCTTTTCAATCTGGTCAATTTGCTGCTTGGTGCGTCGATAGGCTTCACGAAACGGCACACCGTCAACAGCCAGTTCAACTGTAATGTCTGTAGCAAAAGCATCGGCAGTCAGCGCATCAGACATCCGTGTCTTGTCAAACTTCATACCTGAAATCAGTCCCGGAACAATGGATAGAGCTTGCAGGGTCGCGCTGATTCCCCTCAGCAACGGCGCCTTGGTGAATTGCAAATCACGATGATATCCGGAGGGCAAAGACAGGATGCTCTGGATCTCATGAACCGCCGCATCCACAACGGCGACTCGCGCACGCAACAGTTCCACCAGGTCAGGATTCTTCTTGTTGGGCATGATCGATGATCCGGTGGTGAACTTTTCAGGCAGGTTTACAAAACCGAACTCGGCACTCGCAAACAGGCTCAGGTCCCATGCCAAACGCTGGACGTCTCTCAGCACATGGCCTGCCACCTGCAGAGCCATGACTTCAAATTTACCGCGACTGTTTTGTACATTGACCGGGTTAATCTGTGTCCGCGAAAACCCCAGTTCCGTGCTGACACCGTCCCGGTCAAGCGGAAGATTGACACCGTAGCCGGCCGCAGTTCCCAGGGGATTGCAATCAAGCGCCTTGGCAGTGGCAACAGCAAACTCAAGATCATCCGTGAACGCTTCTGCAAAACCGGCCATCCACATTCCCACGCTGGAGGGGACCGCAGGTTGCAGGTGGGTATAGCCAGGCATGGCAACATCCTTGTCCTGACTGGCACGCTTCAGGCAGGCCTGTGCAATCTCTGCGGTCTGTGTCTGCATTTCAGCCAGCGAATGCTTCAAATACAATCGGACGGCCACTTGCACCTGGTCATTCCGACTTCGACCCGTGTGCACCTTGCCCCCAAGTGATGAAGATCGCTGGCTGAGAAAATATTCGATGGCTGAATGGCCATCCTCAAAGCGCGCATCAAGCACAAAGTCACCAAGTCGAAACTGTTCCGCCAATTCATCCAGCCACTGAACCAGCTGACTGGCATCGTCATCTGAAAGCACCCCGATACGGGCCAGCCCGTTCACATGGGCCTGGGTGGCAAGAACGTCAAACGGAAAAAGCGCCTGGTCAAGGATGACATCCTCGCCGGCGAGGAACTCCATGACCTGCTTGTCTTCATCATGTTCCGATCCGGAATGCCATATTGGATTAGTCATAACGGTATTCCCAGGTGTTGATCCAGCCCGAACGCGAGATTCAGATTTTGCATCGCCTGCGTGGCGGCACCCTTGAGCAGATTGTCCAGCACGCAGACCATGCTGACTGCGCCTGGCTGAGACTGGCTTACTGTAAACCCACCGATCAGCGCGCCATGCCGGCCCACAATTTCTGCGACCTCCGGAATCCCGGCTTGAACTTCGACCAGCTCACTGTCCTTGTAGAACGCCTGGTATTTTTCCAGCAAGGCAGTTTCTTCGACAGGCTGCTGAAGTTCGAAAGCCCCCGTCAGGCTGATGCCGCGAAAGAACGATGCCACATGAGGGAGGAACCTTACTGATCGCCCCATTTGGTGACTCACTTCTTTCTCGTGAATATGATCTATGAGGGAGTACGGCATGAGGTTATCCTGCAATGCTTCTGTATTATTTCTTCGACTGGGTGTGCGGCCTGCACCACTGTATCCCGAAACACCAAAACCCACCGGGGTGCCTGCAAACTCATTGATCAGGGGTGCAAGCAGCAGTTGAAATGCTGTTGCATAGCATCCGGGGTTTGCAATCCTTCTCGCTCCCGGTTGCGACTGGCCCGGCATCTCGGGCAATCCATAAGTCCATGTTGAATCAAAACGATAATCAGCGCTCAGATCAACGATGATTGCATGCTTGTGAGCCTGATCAATAGCGGCAACATACCGGGCAGCATGCCCATTGGGCAGTGCCAGCACATAAGCATCTGCCGGATATTCGACGATATCGGCAGGCAGGATTGACGAAAACGAAAGCGAACAATCGTCCATCCCACCGATCTGCCCGGCAACGGACTCACCGGAAGCCGACCTTGAGCCAATGGCAACCAGGTCGAACTCAGGGTGTCGCCACAATAGCGGGACAAGTTCATTCCCGGTGTAGCCGCGACCCCCGATGACGACGATTCGATTCATGGGCTTTTTCCGGATCGCCCGGGGCCTCTTGGCAACCAGCTCTCCGGGCGATCAAAACAGTCATCCCGGCATGCCTCGATCTCATTCATGTCTGTCAGTCCACGGCTGAAGGCAATCCACTGTTCACTTGAAAAATGGGTATCCGCCTGCTCGTAATACCAGCGGGTGAGGGTATTGCCGGTTCGCGAACGCCAGTACAGTTTTGGATATCGATGGATCAGGGTTTGCCAGACCGATGAACCCAGACCGGCGCCCTGCGCTTTGGGGGTTACGGCAAACTTGTCCAGGTAAGGCAAGCCGTTGACGCCCTTGCGAACGATTGCGATTGCGCCATTCGATTCGCTTCGAATCAGGCACTCGAGGTCGTCCTGGTCAAAAAAGCCTGACCCCATTTTCCGATGAAAGCTGTTTTCAAGCAGGTCAGTCAGTTCAGGGATCAGCGACGCATCAATTTTATCTTCCACCAGTACCTGTTCACCTTGTCGTACCAGGGTGCCGGCGCCGCGGTGAGTAAAGAGTTCGGTGGCCAGGTTATCCACTGACGTAATCGAGACGGACGCTGTTTCGGGCAATTTCGAAAGCATCTGGGCAATCTGATCAAGTTTCAGCAACATGCCGGAATGCACCCAGTCCTGTGAGCGCAGGTATTCCAGATCGTTTCGCAGGCTGATGGCAGTGATCACGCGGCCCACCGCGTCCAGCAAGCCACCATTGGCTGTCAGGAAAATAATCTTGTGGGGACGAACCTGCCAGACAATTTCACGTGCAGCAAAATCCGCATTGATATTCATCACCTGGCCGCTGGCGTTTTCTCCCAGGCATGCCACCACGGGCAAGGCGCCTGACTGAACCACATCACGCAGGGCTTCCAGATCCACCTTTTGAACTTCCCCGACCAAACCGTAGCGGGATTCATCGAGAAACTCACATTGAAAAACGCCATGCTGAATTCCCTGCGCCATCACGCCCTGTTTTTGTAGCGCATGCACCAGGCGGCGATTGATTCGATAGACCATGGGCCGGACCACTTCCATGACTTCCGGAGTGGTTACTCGCAATCCGTCGCGCTTGACGGTTTCAATATCAGCATCCACCAACGCCCGGTCCAACTGCGGACCGGCGCCGTGAACCAAAATGGGCATCAGGCCAAGATCGTGCAATAGCGCCAGGGCTTCTGCCAGCAAGTCGAGCTGCTCATCCAGCACAGCGCCACCGATCTTGATGACGGCAAAACGCATCGAGTCAGCTGCACTGAACTGATTCAGATAGTAGCGCGCTTCCTTGGATGTACCCAGTTGGTTAAGAACCTGGCTGACAACTTTTCTGAGTGACCGGGATGTCCGATCAGGATTGGTGGTTTCATTCATAGTTCTTGTGCCGCTCTGTTCGATGACGGCCCTCCATGGTCGAGCCGGATTATTCGCTTGTAAATTTGATGGGCATGGGAAAGCTGATTCAGTGATACCCACTCATCAGCCACATGTGCCTGTTCAATATGCCCCGGCCCAAGCACCAGGGCCGGCAGCCCGAATTCAGAAAATATCGACGCTTCGGTCCAGAAATCGACAGGGTCACCCAGTTCAAGTTGCATCGATTCTGCGAAGGCTTTTGCTTTGTCTGAGTTCTGTCCGTCTGCTGGAAGTGGTTCTCCGGTAAACGGGACTTCCCAGTTCACTTGTGCGCCCTGGGGTGCACATTGAACCAGCTGATTGACGAATGCCTTGTTGGATGCGCCTGGCTTTAATCGTGCACTGGCATGGGCAAAGACTTTCCCGGCAATGACATTGCTCTTGGTGCCACCCTCAACCAGTCCGATGTTGAGACAGGTTCCAGGGTCACTGTTGGAAGACTTTAAAGACTCCGCAAGCTCCAGACCGGCCGCTGCCCAGCGCGTGAACTGATGTATGGCATTGTCCTCAAGGGTACGGGCTTCCGAGGAATGCCCGGGCTCACCGATGAACCATGCTTTGATGGATACATAACCGCGGTGGCCGAGTATGGCTTTGCACCCGGTGGGTTCAGCGACGATGACCTGTTCAAAATCCCCACCCTGACCTGATTCAAGGAATCGTCGGACACAACAACCGCCTGCCCCTTCCTCATCAGTGGTAAACAACATTGCCATGTGCTCAGGAACCTGCTCTGCGATTGCAAGCAGGCATGCTGCAGCACCCTTGATATCGCAAGCGCCTCGAGCAAATGCCTTGTCATCACGAAGGGCCAGCTTCAGTGGTTCGCCGTGCCAGCCTTCTCCAATGGGCACTGTGTCCAGGTGAACATTAAAAAGAATGCGCGGCTTGCCCCTGCAGGCAAGAAAACTGACGTGGCCGTCACCATGATCCCATATTCGGGTCGTAAAGTGCCCATCCAGAATCGAACGCATGTAAGAAAAAATCCCGCTATCAGCAGAAATATCCCGCGGCGGGTTTTGGGTATCGAAACCAACCAGGTGCTGCAGGTGGTTGATGACACGCTCCATCACCAACCTCTCCACGAGCTGAAAAATTGACTGCACATCACGGTTTCTGGCTCCTGACACGGTTGGCAAGGGTGGAGCTCTGGCCTGTCAGCTTGATGAAGCCGACAGCTTCCTCGGGAGACCAGTCAGAACGCTGCGCATAAACTGCGTCCGGATTATGAATGCGAAAATCAGACTCTATCGCTGTCGCCAGCAGGTGCCCACCCTGGCTCTGCATACGCACGGTGCCTGTCACGTAATCCTGTGAGCTGGCAAGGTAGGCTTCCAGGTCTTTCTTCTGGGGCTCAAAGAAAAAGCCTGAATACACGAGCTCGGCCCAGCGCGCGGAGATGACCTCGCGAAACTGATTCTGAAAGCGTGTGTTGACGACATCTTCCAAAGCCTGGTGCGCAACCAGCAGGCCATCGATGCCCGGGCACTCAAATGCGATTCTGCCTTTGAGGCCAATCGTGACATCTCCCGTGTAGATGTGCCGGCCAATACCATATTGACCCAATCGGTCATTCAATGACCCCAGAAGTGCCGGCCCGGTCATTGCCTCTCCATCAATGGAAACAGCAATGCCCTGTTCAAAGCCGATGGTCAGATCGAGTGGCTCAGCAGGCCAGTCGGCCCGATCTCCTGTAATCAACCAGGCATCCTCATCGGGCGCGCAGTATTCGTCAATTTCGCTGCCTGAAATCGTGACACCCAGGATATTTTCATTGATCGAATACCGACTGCTGGAGTCGTTCACGGTGAAACCGGCCTGCTCCATCGTTTCGATTTCATGATCTCGCACTGCAACGACGCGCGACTGAAGGTCCCTGATGGGTGCATGCAATTCATAATCACCCAGGCTTCGCACTGTCTGGTCAAAACGCATCTGGTCATTACCCATGCCGGTACAACCGTGCGCAAAATGACGGGTGCCCAGATCTTCGCATAGCTCAAGACAATGCCTGACAATCAGGTAACGGTCTGAACAAAGCAGCGGATACTCGCCGCGCACGCGCGCATGGCTCCAGACCAGTGGCACCACGAATTCACTCCAGATCTGGTGCGAAACGTCAAGTTCATGATGCTGCACCGCACCAAGCTTCAGGGCTTTTCGTGCAATCGACTGCCTGGCTTCAGCATCCATCCCGCCTGTGTCCACGAAGGCCGTGTGAACCTCATAACCCTGGGCTGCGAGATCGAGAACACAGTAGCTGGTATCCAGACCACCGGAAAACGCCAGAACAATTTTCTCACTCAAGACCCCGACTCCTGTGTTGAAACCATCCCGGCTTTTCCAAGCAACGACAGCATGATGGCTTTTTGAACATGTAACCTGTTTTCCGCTTCATCGATGGCGACGCAATTTTCTGAGTCCATGACGGCATCGGTTGCCTTGATGTTGCGCCGCAGGGGCAGGCAATGACTGAATTTTGCATTCGCTGTCAGCGCCATTTTCTGCTCATCGACAATGAAGTGACGATAATTCTTTCGAAGCGCCCATTCTTCCTCGACACGACCATAGTGTTCCAGTGAACCCCAGCTCTTGGCATAAACGACATCGGCATCCTGGTATGCTGACTCGATATCGTGTGTCACTGTCAGCGAACCTCCTGAATCTTCAGCGTACTTTCGTGCTGTTGTTTCATAGTGAGGGTCCAGGCGGTATGCCTCTTCGGGGCACAGCAAGGTGACATCCATTCCAAACTTGCTGGCAATCAGCAAAGCGGAATTGGCCACAGCCGTGTTCAATGGCCTGGGATGCCACGTCCAGGTAAGCACAAACTTTTTTGACGCCACCGTTCCCAGCTGCTCATGCAAGGTTTGCATCAGGGCCAGTTCCTGGCACGGGTGAACGATGGTCTCCATGTTGATGACCGGAACACTGGCGTGCTGTGCCAGGGAATTTATGACTTTGTCCTGTCGATCAACGCTCCAGTCACTAAAAAGCGGAAAGGCCCGCAAGGCGATCAGGTCGCAATACCGCGACAGCACGCCCGCTACTTCACTGATGTGTTCCTCAGCGTCGCCATCCATGACCACGCCAGGTTCGAACTCGATGCCCCACGCATCCTTACCCGGCTGCAGCACGATGGCCTTGCCTCCAAGCTGACTCATGCCCAGTTCGAATGATGTTCGCGTACGCAGGG
This sequence comes from Lysobacterales bacterium, assembly GCA_035267185.1. Lineage (GTDB taxonomy): Bacteria > Pseudomonadota > Gammaproteobacteria > Xanthomonadales > SZUA-36 > JAUIBE01. The sequence continues at coordinate 7,696 of DATFLY010000110.1, forward strand.
AAGGATTGAGAAACAGCAATGCAATCGATTTTCCCTTCAGATCGCTGCGGATCGGGTCCCTCTTGAGTCTTGCCGCTAATTCCAGCAAATCAGCAAGTTGTTGATGCGACCAGTCTTCAGTGCTTAAAAAATGGCAGGGAAGACCGTTCTTGCTTTGTGTTTCCATATTTCTCACTTGCGGCACTCCAGAATCACATCCTTAAAACCAAGAAACCCAGCTCTTGGCTGGGTTTCTCGCGTATTTGATTTGTTGAATCAGAACTGCACAGTCACCCGGCCCGAATGTCGGAAAAGCGTCGACGCAGACGTATTGCAATTGGCAAATCTGTTGTCAGGTGAATCGGATTCATAAGTTGAATGTACGCGTAACATCAACGCTTTTCAAGCACTGAATCTGTGGCTTCAATGGAGTGAAACTTCAGATGGCTGCTTATCAAACAGGTGATTCAGGTAAACTGCGCACTCCCTTGCGTCAGTGACCCGATTTTGATGTCTGTAGAATTTGATTTGCCACAACCCGAGCTCGAATGGCTTGCCTCGCCGGTCCATGAAGTGCATCAACCCGATTCCACACTTCTGGGGTGGCTCAGATATCGGGACGTGCTGACCATTCGAATGAAAGAGTCATCGCAGGCTGCCTTCGGCCTGCAGCTGCTTGAGCAATGCAGCGGTCCCGGCCTGATGGTGAATGAACTGAATATCAGGCGCGTGATTTTGTGGAGTGGAACTGTGCCCTGCATCTACGCAGAATCGCATATCCCGAATTCAGCGCTCATCGCACTTCCTGCGCTGCGCCAACTCGGCGGTGACCCGTTGGGTGAGTTTCTTCATAAAAACTCTGATGTCAGGCGTGGCGAATTCGAGTACGCACTGTTGCAGTCTCCGGAACTCCCAACGCCGCTTGAAGCTTTATCGGGCAGGCCGATGTGGGCGCGACGCGCCAGGTATAGTGCAGGAGGATCAGGCCTGATTGTTGCCGAGATGTTTTTGCCTGGAATCACCAGCCTTAAAGGCTGATTGGATCAGAAGACGTTCTAGCTGCTTTGCAGCTTGATTTCCGGTAAGTCCATTTTAAGATTTCTTGGCTGCCTGGAAAGCTGTGCAGCCGTGCTGCGGGCAAACTCCATGTAAGCACTTGCGATGTCCCCATCCGGATCTGACACAACACTGGGATTGCCGGAATCAACATCAGATCGAATACTGGCAGCCAGGGGCAGTTTTCCAAGCAAGGGTATTTGGTACTGGTCAGACATGCTGGCCGCCCCGCCTGAGCCAAAAATAGCTTCCTCGTGACCGCACTCGGAACAGATATGCGTGCTCATGTTTTCCACCACACCAAGAACCGTCAGCTCGAGTTTTTTGAACATCTGGTATGCCTTGCGCGCATCCTGAAGTGCAATGTCCTGGGGGGTGGTGACAACCACCGCGCCCGCCACTGGCACTTTCTGAACCAGTGTCAGTTGAATATCACCGGTACCTGGCGGCAGGTCTATCACCAGGAAATCGAGATTTTCCCAGTTGGTCTCACCCAGTAATTGTTGAAGTGCCGATGTCACCATCGGCCCGCGCCACACCATTGGCGTCTCGTCTTCTACCAGGAAGCCCATCGACATCAGCTGAAGCCCATGAGCCTGTTTTGGAATGATTCTCTTGTCAGCAGTATCAGGACGACCTTTTGCACCAAGCATCGTCGGGATACTTGGACCGTAGATATCAGCGTCCAGAATTCCGACTCGAGCGCCATCGGCAGCCAGGGCCAGGGCCAGGTTGACCGCGGTTGTCGATTTACCAACACCGCCTTTTCCGGATGCCACTGCAATGATGTTCCTGATCTGATCGAGTGGTTTGAGCTCTCCCTGAACTTTGCGCGCAACAACCTTCCAGTCAAAGTTGACCACCACGCTGTCAATGCCCGGGTCACTCTTCAAAGATTCCTTTACCTGGGCAACGATCGTGTCTCGCAGGCCATCGGCCGGATAAGGGAGGCGCAGGTCTACCGCGACATTCTGTTCATCAACTCCAATGCCCCGAACATGGCCCGCGCTGACAATGTCTGTTTCCAGGTATTCGTCCCGGACCGCGGCCAGCAGGCCGCGAATGTGTTGATCATCAAGCGTACTCATTTAGTGGGTTTCACTGCCATGTCAGGTTCGTCCCTGAGCATCAACCAGCGCACCAGGGCCGGAATCAGCACAATGGCAGCAACCATGTTCGCAAGGAAGATAAATGCCAGCAGGAAGCCCATGTCAGCCTGGAACTGAAGCGACGAGAACAACCAGGTACCGACACCTGCGCCAAGGGTAAAGCCGGTAAAGATGACCGCACGACCGGTTAGCCTTAAGGTTCGATAGTAGGCTTCATGCAACGAATAGCCTTCCTTAAGCAGGCCATGAAGCTTGCTGTAGATATAAATTCCGTAATCGACACCAATACCAACACCCAGAGCAACCACCGGCAGGGTGTTGACCTTGAGCCCGATGCCATACACCGCCATCAGCGCCTCCGCCAGGATCGCAATCAGCACCAGCGGCAAAACAATACACAATGTTGACTTGATTGACCGGAAAGTGATGAGACACAACAGGATAATCGACCCGAAGACGAGGGCCAGCATAGGCTTCTCGGCCGCCGCCACATCTTCATTCGTGGCAGCCATGACACCCACATTGCCGCTGGCAAGGCGGAACTTGAGACGTTCGGGCGTCACCTCTTCGTCCATGGACAACTGTTCAAGCTCTTCACTGTGGAGGTGATATTCAACCTCACCAAGGCTGAGTTCACCACGCAACCCCTTGACCCTGTCGACAACCCGGCTGATGGTTTCAGCCCGATGATCGGAAGTGAAGACCATGACTGGTATCGCACTGCAGTCGCGATTAAGCAGTCCTGTGTCTGTATCGACATTGTTGAGTGCCTGGCGAAGCAGGTACTTGTCACTAGGAAGCATCCGCCACTTGACGTTGCCTTCATTCCAGCCGGCATTCATGATTTTGGCCACCATCGGCAGCGTAATGACTTTCTGGACCCCTTCGACATTGGCAAGGTGCCAGGCGAAACGGTCAATGTTCTCCATCACCTGGTAGTTTTCTGTACAGGCATTAGGCACCGTTTCGGCGACAATGGTGATCACATCCACACCAAGGGAGAATTTCTCCGAAATCAGAACGGCATCCTGGTTATAGCGGGAATCAGGCCGCAACTCAGGCACGCCGACTTCCGAATCGCCAATCTTCATGTCCTGGCTTTTCCAGATTCCGACCACAAGCAGCACTGCAGCAATACCCAGTGCCACGCCTGCCTGTTTTGGCTTGGTGAAATTGGCCAGGAAATTCCAAAATCCAGCAGCCACCTGCGTGCTGCGAATCACCTGGGCACGGAATGATTCTCCCTTGGGCAACCGTACCCATGAAAGCAGCACAGGAAGCAGAATAAGGTTGGTCAGAATAATGACCGCCACACCCACGCTGGCCGTAATGGCAAGTTCCTGGATGATCCTGATCTTGATGAACAGAATGGTCAGGAATCCGATCGTATCCGAAATCAATGCGATGATGCCCGGCGCCAGAAGCTTCTTAACCGTTTCACGCGAAGCATGCATGGCCGATCGGCGTGGAATGGTCGAAAAATCGACCACACCCTGACGCGCCCACTCATCCGGCGTGGTACCTGCGAATTCTTTTTCTACCACCCAGGCGCTGATCTTCTGCACGCCATGACTCACCCCGATGGCGAATACCAGGAACGGTGTGAGGATGTTCATCGGATCAAGGCTGTATCCAAGCAGGCTGAGCGTACCCATCTGCCAGATAACCGCAACCAGTGAACATGCCAGCGGCAAGGCAGTTAACCAGCCGGAACGCGAGTACAGGTAAAGAAGAACCGCCGTGATTCCCAGAGCGATCAGGAAGAACCACAGGACGTCCCTGGCTCCGTCCGAAATATCACCCACAATCTTGGCAAAACCGATGATATGGACGGAGTAATTATCATTCTCGTACTGGGCCCGGATATTCTCCAGTTCTGCAGCAACCTGGCGATAATCCAGCTTTTCACCGGTTTCAGGGTTTTCTTCAAGCAGGTTGGCCCAGACCATGGCCCCGGTAAAATCACCTGAAACCAGGCGCCCCACTTCTCCTGACTTGATGATGTTTGCCCGAACCCGTTCGAACATTTCTTCAGTGGGTGCGAAATCGGACGGAATGACATTGCCACCGGCAAAGCCATCCTCAACGATTTCCACAAAGCGAACATTGGGTGTAAAAATTGAGCGGACACTGGCCCGGTCAACACCCGGAATAAAGAAAACCTGGTCTGAGATCTGTTCAAAATTCTCAAAGAAAGGCCTTGAGAACATGTCACCATCTCGAGCCACCAGGGCAACCAGAATCCTGTTGGCGCCGCCGAAACTCTTCTCGTACTCGAGAAAAGTCTGCATATACTCGTGCTCAAGTGGCAGCTGTTTCTTAAACCCGGTTTCGATACGCAACTGGGCCATTGCAAACATCATTGCAATGGTGACCACGACAAAAATGCTCGCCACTGCGTAGCGGTAATTAATCAGGAAAGTTGCGAGCTTATGCAGTGCGCCTTGCCTCTCGGGGGCTTCGGAGCGGGTTGCGCTCATGGCGGAGTGCCCTCCTGGTCAGCAGTACCGGAGTTCTCGGGAAAACGGTGAACACCGTCTTCTCCCACCAGCAAGAAATCACCGTCATCAAGTGACACGATCGATGCAAAGTCGACACCACTGGAATGGGTATACACAGAAAATTCACCGGACTCGTTACGGATCAGTATCACCCCGCTGTTACCAACGATCACGGTTCTTCCCTGATGTTCGGCAGCAGCCGAAAGACTGGTCATGGTGGCTGCGTTCAGCTCTTCCCAGGTATCACCAAAGTCACACGATTCCAGAATATGTCCACGCAACCCGAAGAAAAGGATGCAGTCATCGGCGCTTTTCTGAGCCCCCCACATCGACCCCTGGTACGGAAGGTCCAGCGGCTCCCAGGTCATGCCATCATCGAAACTTCGATACGAAAAACCCGCTTCCCCAGCAATCATGCGACGACCATCTTCAAACAGGATCAGGCTGTTAAGGTGGTATTCATTTTCGTAATCAACCGATTCATCCTCCCAGTTTTCGCCGCCATCTTCGGTGACGAGATACAGCCCATAGGCACCCATTGCCACGCCATTGCTTTCATCGGTGAAATGAATGTCCATCACCGCCTGCAAACGTTCCGGGTCAAAATACTGACGGGTCCAGGTCAGGCCTCCATCTCCACTGGTGATAATTACAGTGTCATGTCCTGCCGCCCATAACCTGTCACCAACCGATGTGACCGCTGTTAACGTGGAGCGGGTGGGAACCACCTCAGCCTGGCGCCAGTCTTCACCATCATCAGAAAGAATAACGTGACCACGTTCGCCGACAGCGACCAGGCTTCCATCGGGCCTTCTGGTAACGTCAAGCAACAGGGATCCGGTTGCCAGCCTTTTGAGCTCCGCGTACTCGATATCCTGGGTCTGAACAGACTCCTGTGCACAAAGCAGGAAGGGAACAGCAAGCAGCGCGGACAAAAGTCCCCACTGCTTGATATTCCCAAAATTCATTCCTGGATAATCTTCAGATTAACGCCGGCCGCGCGTACGCAGGGCCTGGGGCGTGAACTGTGAAGCTTCCAGATCAACGTTAAAGGTGTTTACGGGCAACAGGTTGTCAAAGCCCTGCGCCACATATCGACCTGATTGAAGATCGTAATGAGACTCAATGGTTGTCCAGAAGGTTGGCACATCATAGTAGTTGATCCCGTGCCCTTCCGAAGCACGCCACAACTGATCGCGCGCATCATAGTGATCAGTCAGGACGATCTGATAACTGTCTTCATCAAGGTAATAAGTACGACGCGGGTTGATGTGACGCATTCCTTCTTTCAGTGTCGCCTCGATCACCCAGACACGATGCAACTCGAAACGCATCAGCTCCGGATTGAGATGGCCGGGACGAATGAAGTCATCATATTCGATGCCAGCCTGGTGGGCCTTGTAAGAATTGTAGGGAACGTACATTTCCCGCTTGCCGACCACTGACCAGTTAAAGCGGTCCATTGCGCCGTTGAACATATCGGTCATGTCGTTGGTGCGCAGACCATCTGAGGCGGTGCCGGGGTTGTCATAAGCCACGTTCGGCGCACGCCTTACACGCCGTTGACCGGGGTTATAAATCCATGCCTGGCGAGGTAATTCAATCTGGTTTAGCGTCTCGTGCACCAGCAGGATATTTCCTGCAAGGCGCGCGGGCGATTCCACTTCCTGGAAGAAATACAACAGGACGTTGTTGATGTCTTCAAGCGTGACGCCTTCCTTATAGTAGAGGCCCAGAAGTTCTTCGCGGATCACCGTAACGGAGAAATTGCCGTCGGGTGTTGGTGCGATCTGGTTGTTGTAACGAACGCCACCGGTGCCCTTGTACTTGAGCTTGTGATTCCACATCAGCTCATAGGCATTTTCCGGAAAGGGAAATGGAAAACCTTCAGCTGCGTTCAGAACACCTTCGCCGTTTTCGGCCAGTGTCGCTGTTTTTCCATTCTCAATGGTCATGTCATAGACACGTTGCGGAAACGATACGCTGCGACGACTGGGATAGACGTCCATGTAGTACGTGTCTGAATACTTCTCCAGGGTCGCTTTCTGACCGACGCTGAGCTGGTCCGCGTACTGCTGGTAATTGCTGCCATCAATTCGGAACAGCGGTTCATCATCAGCAAACGGATCCTGGTGGTGATCACCGGGCTTGTATTCAGCCGGAGGCGTGGTAATTCCACCCGTCCAGGCAGGAATGGTGCCTTCAGCGTTGCCCGCGCGTTCTGAACCCATGGGCGTCAGGTCATCTGTCAGACGACCGATCTCATCAGGCTTCGGGCCGGCAAGCGCCTGAAAGGCTGTAAATGTCAGCGCACTTGCAAGTGCGCCATATGAAAAAGTCTTTATAACTTTCCGCATTTGTGGAATTCCTCCGGAAATCAGAATGAGTAGCTTACACTCGCTGAGATGAAATCTCGGTCTCGAAGTTCATTGTATCGTCCACCACCTGAGTAATCGGTGTAGGCAATATCGATATTCCATTCATTGAGATAGTCGAAGCCAAGTCCCAGCGTCAGCTGTTTGCGACCGTCGATGAATGAACCTCCGGGGCCCGGAGTGGTGCCATCAACGTCCTGGCTCCAGCCAATGCGTGGGCTGACTGTCCACGACCCGATTGCATCATTGTATGTTGCCCGAGCCAGCAGACGATAACCCCAACTGGTGTCATCAGCAAAACCCGCCGGTTCTGTCTGGGGGTTGCGGAAATCCCCGGTCAGGAAATCCGGACCGCCACCCGTGTCGGTGCCATCGCCGTTAAAGCGCAGGAAGTCCTTATCAGGAAGATCGCTGATGTGGTTGACGCCGGCTTCTACGACGAATGCGATCTGGTTCGCTTTCAGCGGATTGTTCGGACCAAACAACTTGGTCAGTGTTGCCTGAGCCTGGTACATGCTGTGATTTTCGAACCCTGTGATGCGTTCGCCAGGAGCAAATTCACCCAGCTGACTCTGGAAACGCAAAACCGGCGCCGGAGTCAGGGGATTGAGCGGCGTCAGACCACCAAACAGGATTTCCACGTCATCAATCTGCAACGGCGTATCCGGACGGTAGCTGATCTCACCAGCCAGTGACCAGGTTCCAACGTTGCTGTTGAAACTCAAACCGTAAAGATCGATGTCCTCCGGATACTCGGTAAAGTAACGGAGCGCAACAGGACTTCCTGTCTGTGGAACGGCCGTCAGGGCAAAGCCGCTGATCAATGGCAGTCGGCTGTGGTAATTCAAATAATAAAAACCAAATTCCGTGCCGTTGAGTTGTTCAGCGAAATACCGGAAAGCAACGCCGTACTGGCCGCTATCGCTGGCAAGTTCAGATTCGATGCGCGGTATGGAAGACGAACAACCTGCAACAACCAGTTGCGTTGGCAATCCGATATCAGAAGCTCCGAAATTGCCCTGCTCGCAAACCGAGGAATAAAGGTCCGGATTGAGAACCGGCTGGGGCAATGTACCGAAATTCAACATGCCATAACTGGCGCCAGGTGTTGCAATATCATTGGTTGACCAGTAAGTGCCGACCGGGTCGGGAATGATTTCCTCGTACTCGAACATGTACAGTGCTTCCACCGCGAAGGCTGTGCCAAGGTCGATGGTGGCCCATATCATGTTGATGCCCTCGAAAGCTTCTTTAAGCTCGGAGCCGGCCAGCCTGAGTTTGGAAACATCCACCGGGTTGATCACATTGATGCCACCCTGGATGAAGGTCGATTCACCCCAACTCACCACCTGTTTACCCAATCGCCAGTTGAGGTAGCTGTTTCCAACGGCATGATCACCCCAGACATATGCATCAAGCAGGCGTATGTCTTCAGCCACACGATCTTCGGCAGCCTTTGAGAGATCGTCGCGACTAC
>DATFLY010000111.1:0-5307 GCA_035267185.1 Lysobacterales bacterium
ATCCACACGTGTGATGAGTCCGAGAAACTTCTCTTCATCCTTAACAATCGCGACAAAGTCTTTCTCGAAGATCGGCATCAGGTCAGTTACCGGAGCATCCTTGTCAATAAAAGTCAGCTCAGAAACCATTGCCGAACGCACACTATCCTCAAACCGCGCTTTGGAATCGGTGATGGCCAGCAGAATGTCAGACTCATCGAGGAAACCAACGATCTGGTCATCTTCGATTACCGGGAGCTGGGAAACGTCGTAAAGTTTCATCCGCGTGTAGGCATTGCCAAGCGGCTCATCCGGTCCGACCGTGATGGTGTCATGAGAATCGTATGGCCTTGCGATCAGGTCACGCAAGTCACCAAACTCTTCAAATTCGATAAAGCCCTGGTCGCGCATCCAGAAATCGTTGTACATCTTGGAGAGGTAGCGATTGCCCGTATCACAACAAAATGTAATCACGCGCTTTGGCTCAGTCTGCTCCTGGCAGTATTTCAGCGCCGCAGCCAGCAAAGTCCCTGTTGAAGATCCGCCAAGAATACCCTCACGTTTCAACAGTTCCCGGCCCAGCTCAAAACTTTCCTTGTCTGTAATCGCGTAGGCCTTGCTGACGCGGGTAAAGTCACTGATGACCGGCAGGAAGTCCTCGCCAATGCCTTCAACCAGCCAACTGCTGCTCTTGGTCGAAAGCGTGCCTTCGTTAATGTACTCGGCCAGGATCGATCCTTTCGGATCAGCCAGAACAAGCTCAACATGCGGTGCAACACGGGCGAAATAGTCAGACAAACCAGTGACTGTGCCGCTGGAGCCAACACCCAGCACAACGGCATCGACGTCCTCACCCATCTGTCGCCAGATCTCGGGCCCGGTGGATTCCTCGTGAGCCTTCGGGTTGGAAGGGTTGCCAAACTGGTTGATGAAGAAAGCATCATCCATTTCTTCGGCCAGGCGTTTCGCATAATCCTGGTAATAGTCCGGGTGGCCCTTGGCGACATCGGATCGGGTCAGCACCACTTCCGCACCCATGGCCTTGAGGTTGGAAATTTTCTCGCGACTCATCTTGTCCGGAATCACCAGTACCAGTCGATAGCCTTTCTGGGCCGCGACCAGCGCCAGACCAAGGCCGGTGTTTCCGGCTGTGCCTTCGACGAGAGTAGAGCCGGGTTTCAGCTGACCACTCTGCTCGGCATCTTCGATCATTTTCAGACCAATACGGTCCTTGATGGATGCGCCGGGATTCTGGCTTTCCATTTTCATGAAGAGTGAACATAAGCCAGTGTCAAAGTGATTGATTTTAATCACCGGTGTATCACCGATGAGTCCGAGAATGTTTTCGTGAATTTCCATTGTTCAGTGTTCCAACAATAAACGGCCGGGTTTAACCCCGGCCGTAGTTTATTCGATCACCGCTGATTCAGGCGTGTGAATCCATCATTCGTGCAAGCTGGTCTTTGGCAAATAGTTTTTCTTTTTTAAGCTTATGAAGAGCCATGTCATCCATGGGCGCGGTTCCGAGCTCCGCGGCCGTCACACGTTCGTCCAGTTCCTGATGCTTGTTGTAGACATTCAAAAACTCTTTGTTTTCTTTCAGCAATGTTTCCAGCTGATCCTTACGATGTTCAAACATATACGTCCTCCGAATTCAAAAACATACGCGAATTATTGGCGCTGACCCATAGCGGTGCGCACGTGCTTTGTACGTGTTTGGTGAGTGATTTAGATGAAATGAAAAACGGCTGACAGGTGCAAAAACAAACTGGATGAGAGGCAAATACGCCTTCATCCACGAACACCGTTTTTCTTTGGGGAAACCATGGTTTGAAGAAACACTAACTCAAAATTAAAAATTGGGCAAGAAAATTGAGTCTCGCTTTCCTGCTCCACCGGTAAATTTTGCTAATGAAGGTGGCCTAAGGTGACCTCGTTGGTTGGTTACGTAAAAACCGCAATACCTCGAAGGGTTTCAAGAGCCCTGGTCGTCCAGGAGAATGACATCGACCCTGCGGTTTCTGCTGCGGCCTTCCTCGGTGTCATTGCTCGCTATGGGAAAGTCCTCTCCCATTCCGACTGAAGTAATCCTTGATGCCTCCACCCCAAAACTGACCAGTGCTTCCAGCACCGCATCTGCCCTTTGCTGGGAAAGCCTGAGATTGGTTTCACTGCTGCCAGTCGAGTCAGTGTGCCCTTCAATGCGAATCTTCTTGTCGGGCTCGGTTTGTAACAGGTCAACCACTTCCTCGATGCTGGTAACAGCCTCCGAGACCAGGCTGGTCTCACCAGACTCAAACAAAACATCGCCCAATGTCACAACCACACCGCTCTCAGTTTCCCGAAGCTGGAGGTTTTCCAATTGGCGTCGCAGACTCTCAGCCTGTTGTGACGCAAGGTCAGCTTCGCGTTTGGCCAGCTCAGCAGCGGTTGCGCTGCTTTCTGCCAAAGCCTTGGCCTGCTGCGCCTCCTCACGTGCCTGTTGCGCTGTCAGATTCGACTGCTGTTCCCTTTGAAGAGCTTCGGCTGCCTCGATTCGCGCTCGCTCTGCGTCCTCGGCGGTGGCCTGGGACATCATTCTTGCCTGCTCGGCCTCCATTCTTGCCTGTTCTGCCTCGAGCTGACTGGCCCAAACCAGCAAGGTGTTTCTCTCTGCCTCGAGCCGGTCATATTCGGCTTCATACTGTTCATGTTGCGCCACGGTGCGTGCAATCTGGATTCGCCTGTCAGCCATGTAAATCAGGTGGATGCGTTGTGTTTCGTTGCCCTGCGCCTGCTCTGCCTGGCGCAAAGCCCGCTCCGCTTCGCCCAGTGCGAGTGGTGCGTAACCCCGCAGATCCTCATCTGCCTTGAGTTGTTCAAGTTCGCTGCGGACCTGCTCCAGGGCCAGGTCTTTCTTTGGCTGGCCGGCACAGGCGGCCAGCAGCAGCGTCGCTGAAAATGCGAGGATCAGTGTGATCGGACGCCGGCTCATTCCGGTGTCTCGCCATAGGTGCGTTCAAAATCCTCGCGCAGAATTTCATTCTGCCTGGAGAGTTCTGTAACCTTGTTTCGAATTTCAGCGGTGCGGGTTTTTTCGATAGCAAGTTCCGAATTGATCTCGGATTGCTCAATCAGAACAATTGTCTTGTCCCATTGTTTGTATTCTTCACCCTTGCGGGCCTCGGCCAGTTTCTCTCGGGCAAATCGCAGCTCCACGGGCGCATTTTCCTCTGCGCCAGCTCTCACCGCTGCCTCGATGGCCTGCTCGGCATCCCCGAAAGCATCGGGGTGAGGTCTGGGTGATGCGCACGATGCCAGAAGTGCTGAAAGGAGAACCAGGGCTGTTTTCTTCATATTTATCGTCTGGGTTTTATCGTCGGGCCGGGTGAGTAGGCAGATTATGAACCAACAGGCAGCGGCTGTGAATCGTCTTGTGATTAACTTTCCTGCGAGTCCGGCTGATTTTCCGGTGCCGCAGCGATGAAAGGCTGTAGTGCCCTGCATCTTGCCGTGATTTCCTGTATCCGTGGATATCGACCCAGGTCACAACTGAATCGTTCCGCATTATAGACCTGTGGTACCAGGAAACAATCGGCCAGGCCGGGGGTGTCACCATGACAATAGAGTCCTGTAAATGATGCGTCACCCAGCCACTCTTCAAATGCTGAAAAGCCGCGCTCGACCCAGTGTCCGTACCAGTCTGCAACCTCGGATTCACCTGCCCCAAGACCGGTCTTGAGGTATTTCAGAACAGCGAGATTATTCAGCGGCTGCACCTCGCATGCGATGCCCAGTGCCATCGCCCGAACCCGTGCCCTGCCTGAAAAAGACTCTGGCAACAGGGGGTAATCGGGATATATTTCTTCTAGGTATTCACAAATGGCAAGAGATTCTGCAATCACGTGGTCACCGTGAACCAGCGACGGAACCAGGCCCAATGGATTTAGCCTGCGATATTCATGACTGTGCTGCTCACCACCATTACGAACGAGGTGTACCGGCTGCTGGCTGTATTTCAGGCCTTTCAGGTTGAGTGCGATGCGTACCCGATAAGCAGAAGAACTGCGCCAGTAACCATAAAGTACCAATTCAGCCAAGCCAGCCCCAGCCTCAGTCATATTTCTTTATCACCTGCTCGATCGCCCCGAAGATGGATTGTCCGGACGCATCCATCATGTCGATTCGGATGGTGTCACCAAATTGCATGAACGGCGTTACGGGTTTTCCTGAGTCAATAATCTCCAGCATGCGTTTTTCGGCCAGGCATGAAGCGCCAACCGATGTGTCCTGGTTGGCGATGGTGCCTGAACCAACAATTGTGCCTGCAGCCAAAGGCCGCGTCCGCGCGGCATGTGCCACCAGTTGCGCAAAGTTGAACTGCATGTCTGTGCCGGCGTCGGGCTCGCCAAACCACTCACCATTGAGTTGTGAATGAAGCGGCAGGTGCAGCACGGTGTTTTGCCATGCGTCTGCGAGTTCATCGGGCGTGACCAACACAGGAGAAAGTGCAGAACGTGGTTTGGATTGCAGAAACCCGAACCCCTTGGCTAACTCGCCGGGAATGAGATTGCGCAGGCTGACATCGTTCACCAGTCCAATAAGCTGGATGTGAGACGCAGCCCCTTCTGCTGACACTGCCATGGGGACATCATCTGTTACCACCACAACTTCAGCTTCAAAATCGATTCCGTATTCCTCACTGGGTACCGGGACCGGATCTCGAGGACCCAGGAAACCAGCAGAAACTGCCTGGTACATCAGTGGATCCTCATAAAAAGATTCCGGTACCTCGGCACCGCGTGCTTTTCGAACACGTTCCACATGTGGAAGGTAAGCACTGCCATCGACGAATTCATAAGCACGGGGCAATGGCGATGCCAGTAAAGAAAAATCCAGCGCAACGGTATTTTCACATTCGCCATTATTCAGGGAATGTGAGAGCTCGTTGAGCCGGGGGGCTGCATTGTCCCAGTCATCGAGTGCCTGCTGCAGGGTGGGCGCAATGCCAACGGCAACAACATACTTTTTGAGCACTCGATCAACGACAATCAATGTGCCGTCACGACCGCCTGCCTTAAGTGAGGCGAGTTTCATAAATCAATCCTCTTAATCTTTGAATTCTGATGAATGTTTTGTGACTTATTCTTGTCTCTTCCACGAATCCACGTAACCTGACCACTCAACGCCTTCAAGGGCGGCGTCAACGATCAGGGGATCGCGGGTATCTATCATTACGGCGACTTCGTCTGTTCCGGCCGCCGTCTGCTCAAACGCATTTTCCAGGGCTTTTGGATGCGGCCCATGGGTAAAACCGCGCGGATGAAATGAGATCATTCCCGGGTGGAT
>DATFLY010000112.1:0-24082 GCA_035267185.1 Lysobacterales bacterium
TTGGCCAGGTCCAGTCCAACAAAACGCGCGCTATTGCCAACAGCTTCTCCTGGGTACAAAGTGTTGATCGTGCCAGAATACTGCGTCGACTTTCTGACCAGAGATCGGCGCATATGCCTCCTGTCAATGTCTGCCTGCAGGTGAATATCGATAACGAACCTCAAAAAGCCGGCTGTGGTGAGGCAGAAGTTGTTGAACTGGCAGAACTGGCAATGGATCTGCCGGGTATTCAGCTGCGGGGCCTGATGGCCATCCCGGGCATTGACGAAGCGACTGGCCGCACAGCAAAAGAGAGTTTCATTCGAATGCGGTCGCTCTTTGACCAATGCCTGACCCGCGGTTTCAAAATGGACACCTTATCGATGGGTATGTCTTCAGACCTGGAACAGGCCATTTCCGCGGGCAGTACAATGGTGCGTATTGGCACCGATATTTTCGGGCCCAGACCATGAATCATCACAAGACAATCGGGGACAATCACAGGTGAATATTGCTTTTATTGGCGGCGGAAACATGGCAACAGCACTGATCGCCGGACTTTTGAAGTCGCGCCCGGGAATGGTTTCCGTTCGGGCTGCAGATCCCAGTGAGGAGGCGCGTAAGCGGTTGATGCGCGAATACGGCATCGACACTTACAGCGACAGCCATTCAGCGATAGCAGACGCAGACGTGATCGTTCTGGCTGTAAAACCGCAGGTGATGCCGGTTGTACTGGCCGAATTGGCCAACATCATTGAAGATGGTCAGCTGATGCTTTCCATTGCTGCCGGAACAACCGTATCAGGCATCCAGGATGTGGTTGGCGAAAACCGCCCGGTAATACGATCAATGCCCAATACACCAGCTCTCATCGGCCATGGCGTTTGTGGCCTGTATGCCAGCGCAAACTGTAAACCCCACCACCGGGACCAGGCCGAACACATCATGCGGACTGCGGGTGAAGTCGTGTGGGTTGAAGACGAATCACTGATGGATGTGATCACCGCGGTCTCTGGCAGTGGGCCAGCCTATTATTTCCTGATGACCGAAGCGCTGGCCGCGGCGGGCAGGGAACTGGGGCTGAGCGAGAGCGATGCACAGCTTCTGGCAATTCATACAGCAGAAGGAGCCGGTGCCATGCTGGCCCGGAACGAGAGCACGCCGGAAGTCCTCAGACAACGAGTCACGTCACCAGGTGGCACCACACAGGCAGCCATCGAGAGCATGGAAGCCAATGGTTTTCGTGACCTGATGCGCACAGCAGTAGAAGCTGCGACCAGGCGCGGTCGCGAACTGGCCGGCTGAGCCGCGGAGTTTCCTGAACATGTCGGGTTCAACCTACCAGGCGGTTTCCTATCTGATCGGAACCCTGATCGATCTCTACGTTGCCGCAATATTGCTTCGCCTTCTGCTGCAGATCGTGCGTGCAGATTTTTACAATCCCCTGTGTCAGTTCCTGGTTACCGTGACAAATCCCGTGGTGGTGCCTTTTCGGCGTTTTATTCCGTCGATCGGACCAATAGACACTGCGTCAGTTGTCGTCATGATCCTGCTTCAGACCATCGGGGTGTACCTGATCATAACGCTGGGCGATATCGATATGTCTCCCGTGCAGGTGGTGGTGTATTCATGCATCAAGATTCTGATGATGACGCTCTTGACCTATACCGTTGTGATCATCGTTTCGGTGATTCTGAGCTGGCTCGGACCTCGTGCACAGCACCCGATTGTGCCACTGATTCATCAGCTGACAGAACCAGTCCTGCGCCCCTTTCGAAGAATCATCCCTGCAATCGGAGGAATTGACCTTTCACCTCTTTTTGCGCTGATAACGATACGATTCCTGATGCTTCTGCTAGGATGGTGAATATGAGACAGATTCTCATATATGCATTCCTGACTGTATGCCAGTTCGCGCTTCTGCAACCCGTTTTCGCTCAACAGTCGAGCGATTTCACTGACTACACTGTTCATTACAACGCCTTGCGTACTGACCTTTTACCACCCCAGGTGGCACAGGGTTACGATATTCAACGCTCCTCGAGCCGGGCGTTACTGAACATAACGGTCATGAAGAAGGGCGATTCTGCTGATGCCGAGCAAACTGCTGTTACCGCGCAAATAGATGTCAATGCCACCAACCTCACCGGACAGCGCCGTGAAGTGGTTTTGCGCAAGATCGATGATGGAGATGGCGCCATCTATTACATCGGAGAGTTCCCCGTTCATAACATGGAAACCTACCGGTTCAAGGTCGAAGTTGTACCTGACGGCGAAAGCTCACCATTGACGGTGGAATTCAACCAGCAGTTCTATACAGAATAGGCATTTTTCAGGGATAGAGACGTTCCAGCTTCCACGCGCCGTCACGGCGTGTGTAACGGAAGCGGTCGTGCAGTCGATATTCCCGCCCGTGCCAGAACTCGACCATCTCAGGCAAAAGCCGATAGCCGGACCAGTGCGGTGGCCTGGGCACTTCTGCACCCTCAAACTTCTGCCTGAATTCATTGAATCGTTGTTCCAGCACTTCCCGACCATCAAGCGCTTGCGATTGCCTGGAAGCCCATGCCCCGATCTGGCTGTCCCTGTCCCTGGAGGCAAAATAGGCATCGGCCTCGGCATCCGTTACCGGTTCGATCTGACCGGCGGCATGCACCTGGCACACCGAGGCCTTCCACATGAAAGTGATTGAGGCTCTGGGTACTTCCCTGAGCTGCTGACCCTTGTTACTGAGCGTATTGGTGTAGAAAACAAAACCACGCCCGTCCAGAGCCTTGAGCAAAACAGCACGAGTGGACACATGCCCCTGCTGATCCGTCGTACCCAGGATCATCGCAGTGGGCTCAGGCTCACCCGCTTCGACAGCAGACATCATGACCTGATCAAATCGTTGGCGAATTTCTTCGTTCAAAACCTGGTGCTCCCGTTTCAGGTCGACTGAGCCTGT
This sequence comes from Lysobacterales bacterium, assembly GCA_035267185.1. Taxonomy (GTDB): domain Bacteria; phylum Pseudomonadota; class Gammaproteobacteria; order Xanthomonadales; family SZUA-36; genus JAUIBE01. The sequence continues at coordinate 2,927 of DATFLY010000112.1, forward strand.
TACTCAGCTTCTTCAGCCTGCTGCGCTTCCAGTGCTCGACGTGCCCTGGCCTGAGGCAGTGTTCTTAACCAGATCAGCCAGACAACCAGGGCATCCAGGATAATCAGGGCCTGCCACAGGTAGAGGTGGAACCATTCGAACGCCACTTCATTCCACTGCCCCATATAAAATAAACTCACGATTCGAACCAGGTTGAGTCCCTGAATGGCCACAAAACCGATTGCGAAACCGATTATCTTGTTCTTGATTGGTGCCGGAAAGGCAAAGATGGCGGCAAACAGGATGATCAGCGCTTCAATACCGTTGCAACCACGTTCGATGCGTACACCAAAGCCGGAGGCGGTATCTCGGATCACATTGCCGTAAGCGACCACGTCTTCATCGAAGAACTTGACGATCCAGACACTGACATCTGCAACCAGTGACGTAAATGGCAATACAAAGTACTTTTCCCCTGCGGGCAAAAGCTCCAGGGTGAATAGCCCAACAACAAGCACAACAAATAGAATAAAAAACCGGATCATTTTGTGTTCAACTTAAACTCAGAATTCAATGGGCCACACAGCTTCGAACCGCAAGGCGTTCGCTGTCGGAAAAATCGCGTCATGGTACAGAATCACAACCCCGGCAACACCGCTTTTACCCTATTTTACTTGTATTTGTATGACATCTCTTAATTCAAACGTCTACCTGATCGGCCCGATGGGTTCGGGTAAAACCACCATCGGAAACCGGGTCGCCAGACTGCTGGGAATGGCTTTTATTGACTGCGATGCAGAACTTGAATCCAGAACCGGAGCGTCAGTCAATCTGATCTTTGATGTCGAAGGTGAAGAAGGGTTCCGTAAAAGAGAAACCGATCTGCTCGAAGAGCTTTCCACGAAACAGTCGATGCTGATTGCCACGGGTGGCGGTGCAGTGTTGCGGCAACGCAATCGTGAGCTCATGAGTGCATCCGGGGCCGTGGTTTATCTCAGAACCAGCGTGGCGCAGCAGCTCTCGCGACTACGACAGGATAAGAAACGCCCGCTCTTGCAAGCCCCGGACCGCGAGGAAAGGCTGACAAAGATGGCGAAAATTCGAAACCCCATTTACGAGGAACTGGCCGACATTGTATTCCCCAGCCAGAATCAAAACGTATCCAGGGTGGCAAAGCGACTTTCCGGAATCATCCTGTCATACTTGAATGATGCCGAGCAGGCGCCTAGACACCATCGGTAAGTTCAATTCTTCAAAGCCCGGCCGAATCACCCATGCAAACCCTGAACATTCAAGTACCTGGCTCAGATTATCCCGTCCATCTTGGCGGGGATCTGCTTGGGCAGGCATCACTGTGGGCAGGAACACTGCTGCCGGGCAAAGTGCTGGTTGTCAGTGATGACAACGTGGCACCCCTTTACCTGGAAGCCTTGCTGAGTGCACTTGCTGGCCGTGATGTCGAGACCCTTGTCATCCCCTCGGGTGAGGCAGAGAAATCGTTAGAAAACTGGCAACTGATCACGGACAAACTGGTTGAAATCGGTGCGCTACGGGACGCCACCCTGGTGGCGCTTGGCGGAGGGGTTATTGGCGACCTGACAGGCTTTGCGGCGGCCACGTACATGCGCGGTGTACGTTTTGTCCAGGCACCAACGACATTGCTGGCCCAGGTTGATGCGTCTGTGGGTGGTAAAACGGCCATTAATCATGTTGCCGGGAAAAACCTGGTGGGCGCATTCCACCAACCCGCTGCTGTCATCGTTGATATTGAGACGCTGGCCACACTTCCGCCAAGGGAGTTCAGCGCCGGAATGGCGGAAGTCGTCAAGTACGGCATGATTCGCGACGCTGATTTCCTTGAGTGGCTTGAAAAAAATTCCGACTCAATCAATGCCCGTGATCCCAAGACAATCATCACAATGATCTCCCGCTCCGTTCAAAACAAGGCAGTAGTCGTGGCTGAGGACGAAAAGGAACAAGGCATCAGGGCGATTTTGAATTATGGGCACACATTTGGTCATGCCCTTGAAACCCTGACGGGCTATTCACGCTTTTTGCATGGTGAAGCGGTTGCGATCGGTATGATCGTTGCTGCACACCTGAGTGCGATTTCAGGATCGGGGCCACCGTACCTGGATCATCGACTGAAAAGCCTGCTTGCTAGTTTTGGTCTTCCTGTGACCTGGCCGGCAGATATTTCCGCAAAAAGCGCTTTCGAAGCAATGGCGATGGATAAAAAGGCCCTCGACAGCGGTCTTCGACTGATCCTTGTAAATGATGTGGGCCGGGCATACGTGGACAATGACTGTGCGGAGCGTGATATCGTACGCGCCATCGAAGACCATACCGAATAATCTAACTGAATCCTGGGGCATTTTTATCGTGACCGATCTCAAAAACGACATTTTCCTTCGCGCCCTTTTGCGCCAGCCTACCGACCGCACGCCTTTGTGGATCATGCGCCAGGCAGGTCGATACCTTCCCGAATACCTTGAAACCCGCCAGAGTGCCGGCAGTTTCATGAACCTGTGCAAGACGCCTGAGCTGGCCTGTGAAGTCACGCTGCAACCCCTGAGGCGTTTTCCCCTCGATGCGGCAATCATATTTTCCGACATACTCACCATTCCGGATGTGATGGGACTTGGACTATATTTCGAAGAGGGTCACGGACCGAGATTCGAGGATCCGATTGATACACGGGCAGAGATCATCAATCTGCCAAGACCCGATGTGAATGAGTCCCTGCGCTATGTCATGGATGCGATCAGCCTGACGCGGCGAGAACTGGACGGCAAGGTTCCGCTGATCGGCTTCAGCGGCAGTCCGTGGACGCTGGCTGCCTATATGCTCCAGGGCGGCTCCAGTAAAGACTTTGGCATAGCCAAGGCGATGATCTACGATGAGCCTGAACTGCTTCACACGCTGCTTGGGAAGCTGGCTGAGACGGTCACTGATTACCTCAACGCCCAGGTTGAAGCCGGAGCCCAGGCTTTGCAGATTTTCGATTCCTGGGGCGGAATCCTCGCTCCGGATGCTTTCAAGGAGTTTTCCCTTCGTTACATGGAACAGATTGTTTCAGGCCTTAAACGTGAAAGTGAAGGACGGCAGGTTCCGGTGATTGTATTCAGCAAGGGCAGCAACAGTCACCTGGAGGCACTGGCAGACACCGGTTGCAACGCCCTGGGCCTGGACTGGACCATTACCCTGCAGGAAGCCCGTCGAAGAGTGGGCGACCGTGTTGCGCTCCAGGGAAACCTGGACCCCGCCATCATGCTCTGCAAGCCGGAAGTGATCAGGCAACAGGCCAGCAACACGCTGAACAGTTTTGGCCAGGGTAGCGGACATGTCTTTAATCTTGGGCATGGCATTACCCCAAACGTTAAGCCGGACAGCCTTGGTGAACTGGTGAAGGCGGTCTGGGAAATGAGCCCCGCGTTCCACTAACCGGCAACGGGGCCCCTGAGGCCAGTATCAATGCAATTTCGAATCCTGATCGCAGCCGCATTGCTGATTGCGCTGCTGCTGGTGCTGCTGGTGCTGCTTGTTGCCACAGACACCGCCCTGTCGGTCTGGGCACAGCTTAAACAGGCGCCGTTATGGCTTCAGGTCGGATATGGCCTGTTGGTTGCTGTCATTTCGATGGCATCCATCCTCCTTTTATGGCGATTCCTGCGCCCCCGTAAAAAAAGTCGCGCCGACAGCGAGACTGGCGGCACCGAAAAAATTGATGAAGCGCGCCTGGAACAGGACATACTGGATGCAGCCGAATCCGGAATCGAAATTGAAGATGCACTCAGGGAACTCGAAGACAAGAGGTTGCGTTCAGCCGGCGGCAAAATCTATGTCGCTGTTTGCGGCGAGGTCAGTGCCGGCAAGAGCAGCCTGGTTTCAGCCATCCTGCCGGACGCACAGATCGAAACGGACCCCCGTGCAGGGACGACTACCGAAGTCACGCGATATCGCTGGAAATCGCCCTCAGGAGACCAGGTCATCATCGCTGACCTGCCCGGATTCAACATTGATGAAAACGCTGAAGCACGAGAGGAATGTCTGCGTGCGCACCTGGTCATTTTTCTGTGTGACGGCGACATCACCAGCAGCCAGGCCAGCCAGTTGGAAGAACTGAAGCGATTTGAAAAGCCCATTGTTCTGGCGCTGAACAAGGCAGACCGATATACGGATGATGAATTAAAGCAGGTTCTGGAGCACCTCAGGTCCAGATCAGCTTTGCCGGCACAAAACGTGGTTGCAATATCCACCGGCGGATTTGAAGAATCCGATTCCGATCAAGAAGCTGACCAGGTCAGACCTTCCAGAATCGAACCTTTAATTCAGGCCATGCAGGCCCATTTGGACCAGGATATCGAGCTGATGGAATCTCTTCGCGAAACCTCGGTTTTATTGCTTGCCAATGAGAAGCTGCAGTTGGCTCGCCAGCGCCATCTTGACCAGGAAGCGCGGGCACTGGTGCAACGATACTCCAGGCGAGCCATCGTGGGCGCCCTGGCAGCAGTGGCACCAGGATCTGACCTGATCATCCAGGGCGTGCTGGCCAGCCAGTTGCTCAAGGAACTCTCCGGACTCTACGGCGTGCAGGTTCGTGATCTGGAAGTTGATTCCTTCCTGCAATTGGCGGAAGGAAAGATCCGCAATATGTCCGCCATTACACTGGCGATTGCCGGGAATGCACTCAAGGCTTTTCCCGGGATCGGAACCCTGACCGGCGGTCTGGTTCACGCGGTGGCTTACGGTATGATCTTCGACAGCCTGGGCAAAGCCGCGGCAAAATCACTGGCCAGCCGTGGCGAGTTGCGACCTGTCCCTGCCGCCAGGGATTTCGAGGAATTGATGCATGAAAATCTGGAATCGGGTGTTGTCCGTTTTGCCAGGCTGGCCCTGGAACAAAAAGGAAACGGAAAAGACAGCTGAACACCAGCCTGTAGCCGCAGACTCCGAGGCATCCGTTCGCAGCCTCATCCAGGCCCACGAACACCTCAACCAACTTCTGGAAGACTCTTCCATACCCGCTTCGGTACGAGCCGAACTCTCAGTCGAGTTCGAGGAACTTCAGTTGCTTTCCGACAAGATCAGCAACGACGAAATTCACATTGCGGCCTTTGGCCGGGTGGGCGTTGGCAAGTCCTCCTTGCTGAACGCCCTGCTGGGCAGGGAAACATTCAGCACCAGTCCCCTGCATGGTGAAACGCGGGTTGGCCAGAAGTCCGACTGGAATCAACTGGATGAGCAACGGTCAGGCCAGGTCATATTGATCGACACCCCGGGAATTGACGAACTGGGCGGCGAAGAACGTGAAGCGCTTGCGCATCGCCTGGCACGACAGGCCGACATCGTCATCATGGTCTGCGCCGGCGACCTGGTGGAAAAAGAATTGCAGGCTTTACAGGCTCTTGCCAGCGAAAAACGGGCTGTGTTGCTGGTGCTGAACAAGTCAGATCATTACACCACTCGCGAACTCGGGCTGCTGCTGGATCGGCTTGAAGAAAGAACAGCCAATATCATCAGGCCAGGTTACATCGTTCCCGCCAGTGCAGATCCCAGAGCAGCCAATCAGGAATCACCAGAACCGGACATTTCCGAATTAAAGGCGCTCCTGTGGGAGGTGCTTGACCACCAGGGCAAGTCATTGGCCGCGCTCAACGCATCACTTTTTGCATCGGACCTCGACCAGAAAGTCGCAACCCGGATCGTTGAAGCCAGGCAAACCGTCGCAGATAAGGTTATTCGCAACTACTGCATCAGCAAGGGCCTGCTGGTTGCTGTCAATCCGGTTCCCGTCGCTGATTTGTTGGCTGCTGCCGGCAGTGATGTCGCCATGGTGATCCACCTGGGCGAGGTATACGGGTTTCGACTCAACCGACGGGAATCCGCCAGGCTGCTGCTGACCATTTCAGCCCAGATGGCAGCCTTGATGGGGGCTTACTGGGGCACCAACCTGCTTTCAAGTCTGCTCAAGTCCGCCAGCGTGGGATTGTCGACCACCCTGACCGCTGCTGCCCAGGGCGCTCTTGCCTGGTACGCCACACTGGTCACAGGGCGCATGGCCCAGACCTGGTTTTCACAGGGAAAATCATGGGGCAAACTGGGTCCCAAAGACACGGCCCGGGAAATACTTACCAGGCTGGACCGTGATGAAGTGCTCAGGCAGGCACGTGATGAACTTGCCAGCAAACTTGAAAAACAACCTGGGGTGAACGACTGACTCTTTTTTCTCGCTTTATCTGTGATACTGGCAACATGACAAACAGACTCGTCAACGGCTTTTCAATTCTCTTCCTGTGCACAGGCATCCTCAGTTGCACCTCGATCACAGGCCATCGAGAGGATTCCGGTTTCCAGCCGGTTTTTCTACAACGCCAGGATGAGAATGTCGTCCGACTACTGAACTGGAACGTGGGCGTTGATTCCATTTTTGCCGGTGGTGCACGCCACGAGAGTTTTGTTCGCATCATCAGAGCCGTCCAACCCGATGTGATCTGCCTGCAGGAAATCGACCAGCACGACCGGATAAAAGATTTGATGAGCCAGGTGACACCCGGTCAGGTTTGGGATTCTCATGCGGTGGCAGATAACGTTGTGATCAGCAGATTTCCACTGCTGATAAAAGACGGGGAAGAAGTAGTGCCATTTCCCATTCCTCGACTCGGAATGAATGATTTCCATTATGGACACGCCATGGTCCTGATTGACATACCCGACCAGCTCAGTCACCAGGATATGTACGCCATCGCGGTGCACAACAAAAGTCGCAGCGGGCCGGAAAACATTGCCATGCGCCAACAACACTCCGATGCGATTGTTGCTGCCTTGAGAGACCAAAGGCTGGGTAATCGTGAGGGCGCGCCGCCATCAGAAACTCCAATCGTGATTGCCGGGGACCTCAATGTCCTTCAAAACGAATGGCCTGCAGACAATCTCCAGCACCTGACAACACTCCTGAATGGCGACATCAGGAACGAGCAGACTTATGGTGAAGACATGCCACCTGACTGGGATGGAAGTCCTCTTTCAGATGTGATGCCTAGTCATAACGCTCAGGGTGAATTGTTCTATACCTGGCGAATAGACCAGTTGGAGTTCCCCCCCGGCCCTCTGGACCGTGTTCTTTACACCGACAGCGTGGTTTCAGTGGCACACAGCTTTGTGCTTGATACCACCGCGATGAGCGAATCTGATCTTGAAGGCGCAGGCCTCTTGTCGTCCGATGTTCTGTACGATCAAACACCCGGTCGCTACGATCACTTGCCGATGGTGGTGGATTTCACGATGCCCCGGAAATCAGGGGGTCAGAGTCCGATGCCAGAGTAGGATTCTCTTCTGTCCCTTGCTTTTGACCGGAACGGTTTGACTCACTCTGGCTCTGGACCCTGACCACACACTGGTACTTCTAAGCCTGGTAAGGCGAATCCTTTTTTCTTGCCTTGGGCATCACATGCGCCAGGGCATTTCGCCACCAGCCGGCAAAATCATCCAGGATGATGTAGAGCGATGGGATCAGGATCAGCGTGATCACAGTGGCAAACACGATTCCAAACGCCAGCGATGCAGCCATGGGCACCACGATCTGGGCCTGGAGACTCTTTTCAAACGTAATCGGTGCAAGTCCGAGGAAAGTTGTCATCGAGGTCAGCAGGATTGGCCTGAATCGAACCCGTGCACCTTCAAGCACCGCTTTTCTGAGCTCGACGCCTGCCTTACGTTCCTTGTTGATGAAATCGACCAGGATCAGGCTGTCATTGACCACCACACCAGCCAACGCAATGATCCCGAAGTAGCTCACCATCGAAACCGGAAGATCAAGCACCCAGTGCCCGAACAGTGCGCCAATGATGCCAAAGGGAATCACCGACATGATGATCAGGGGCTGCGTATAAGATCGAAGCGGTATCGCCATCAGGGCATAGATCAGGAACATGGCACCCAGGGCGCCGGTCAGGAGCTCAACCTGGACTTCCTTGGCCTGCTGGCTGGAACCACTCAGGCGCGAACGAACCCCCGGGAACTGGTCCAGCACCTGGGGTAATTCGGACTCCAGAATGTCGCCCAGGATCTTCTCTGGTTCATATTTTTCCTTGTCGACCTCAGCAGTAATTCGAACAGCACGTTCGCGATCATAACGCTGAATCAGCAGGGGGCTTTCGGTCAGATCCACCTCTGCCACGGCGTTAAACGGAACCCGCCCGCCATCCGGCGTGCGAATACGCATGTTGTTGAGGTACCCGACTGAATCACGCTCATTTTCAGGGAACCGCACCATGACTTTTACTTCATCCTGGCCACGCTGGATGCGCTGAACTTCCGCACCGTAAAATCCGGAGCGTACCTGGGTTGCCAGGTCAGCCAGCGTCAATCCGAGCGCTTCGGCTTCAGGCTTGATGTTGAGCTTGATTTCGGGTCGACCACGCTCGTAGGTGTTACGAATATCGTATACACCCTCATAGCCGCGAATCCGGCGTTCCAGTTCCTGTGAAGCCCGGGCAACGCTGTCGATATTCGAGCCAATCAGCGTGATGGAAATCGCTGCACCACCTCCCGGGCCGGTCGCACCTTCAAAGCCAAGCTGCTTGACGCCGGGAATTTCACCAACCTGTTCACGCCAGCGGCGCAGAACCTCGGGGCCTTCAATCACTGAGAACTCATCTTTGACGAGCTCGGCAATCACTTGTCCGGAGGTATCCCCCCTGGCAAATGCCAGCAAGTGAGAAACCACCGCGCCTTCCTCGACACCATTTTCGGCACTGACTTCCGCGTCAATGGTCCACAGGCCTTCCTGTACCCGACGCAATGCGGCGTAGGTCTGCTCCGCCGGTGTCCCCTCGTTCATCTCGACGCTGACCTGCAAAAAATCTGCCTGGAAGTCAGGGAAAAATACGGTCCGCATCATGCCGCTTGTAACCATTGCGATCCAGAACATCAGAAGGAAGAAAAACGCTGCAAGGGTGGTACCACGCCAGTTCAGACAACGTGCAAGAAATGGCTGGTATACGTTGTCTGCAAAATTATGCAGGCCTTCGCTGAAAAACCGCTGAAAGCGTACAAAAACATTGGCCGTTTCGGGTGTGTATCGCTTCACCTTCATATGCGCCAAATGGGCCGGAAGAATGAATTTCGACTCGACAATGGAGAAAAACAGGCACAGGATCACGACCCAGCCGAATGCTGCGAAAAATGCCCCGGACACGCCCGACACCATCAGGATGGGCAGGAATGCCACCATGGTGGTGAGCACACCGAAAGTTGCCGGCACAGCAACATTCATCACACCTTCAATGATGTTGTCTACTGAGTGTCCTTTGGCCCGCATATTGGTGTAGGCGGACTCTCCTATGATGATGGCATCGTCCACCACGATGCCCAACACAAGGATAAATCCGAAAAGGCTGATCATATTGACCGTGACATCCAGCGTGGGCATCAGGAAAAATGTTCCGAGGAAGGCCACGGGCAGACCGACCATGACCCAGAACGCCAGTTTGAGCCGCAGGAAAAGAGTAAGGGTCAGGAACACCAGGATCGCCCCGAATACCAGGTTCTTGACCATCAGGTTGAGGCGACCTTTCAGGTAATAGGAGACGTCAGCCCAGGCCGACACGCTGATGCCGTCAGGAAGACTGGCCTTTTGATCCTGCACCCACGCCCCGACAGTCTCGGAAATCTTCAGCTCGCTCTGCTTGCCAACAGAAAGCACCCTGATGGTGATTGCCGGCTTGCCGTGATATTCGGAAAACCTACCCCTGTCTTCGAAAGCATCCTTGATGTCTGCCACTTCACGAAGCAAAATCCGGCTGCCATCTGCATTGGTGCGAACCACGATATCTTCAAAATCCCGCCCGACATAAGCCTGGCCTTTTGTACGGACCTGGATGTCTCCGGCATCAGAACGAATGGCTCCGGCGGGCAGATCAAGTGAACCCCTGCCCACTGCTTCTGCCACTTCGGCCAATGTCAGGTCATACTTCTGCAGGGTGTGTTCACTGACCTCGATACTGATCTCATAATCACGTGAGCCAAGGATCTCGGCTCTTGAGACGCCAGGCAGGGTAACCACCTCATTGCGGGTCTGCTTGGCAAATTCCTTGAGTGTTCTTTCCGGCACATCGCCGAACACAGTGAGCATCACAACCTGTTGTTCAAATCGGGTGCGATTGATGACTGGTTTTTCGGTGTTGGCGGGGAAAGTCGGAATGGCGTCAACCCTGCGGTTCACCTCATCCATGACCTCTTCGACGCTGTAGTCGGTCAGCACTTCAACAGTCACCGTGCCGCTTCCGCGGCGGGCGACTGAACTGATTTCCTTGATGCCCTGGATGTCCTGAATGGCCTCTTCGATCTTGATCAGGATGCCCTCTTCAACATCCTCCGGACTGGCGCCCAGGAACGGCATGGTGACCGTGATGAAGTTGGTTTCAATCTGTGGCTGAATTTCCTTCTTGATGGTGAAAGCTGAAAACAGCCCGCCTGCCAGAAGCACGACCATCAGCAGGTTTGCGGCAACAGAGTTCCGCGCGAACCACTCGATCAACGCTTCGTAAGGTGATTTCGAATGAGGGACAGGATTCATTCGTTACCTGCCGCGATTTCGATTGATTCGGACTCACTCGAACTGATTTCAGATGTATCACCGTTCACGGTCAGCTTCATCCCGGGAATCGGGGCTTCCAGCGTTGTGGTGACCACCCGCTCACCATCTTCAACGCCACCTGATATGTAAACAAACCTTGGTTCAGCCCTGGCGACGGTAACTTTTCGAATCTCCAGCTCATTCTCACCGTTGGCAACCAGGACAGTGTTGTCCTGCTGCAGGGCAAACCTGGGCAAAACCACAACGCTACCGGCAGATTTTCCCTGGATTTCAGCCCGAACAAAGGTTCCAACTCTAAGTTCACCCTGGTCACTTTTCCCTAGTAATCCATACGGATCAACGACTTGTGCAACCAGGTAAATAACGCGACTGGACTCATCGACAACGCCCTCGGTCCTGACAATGCTGGCTTCCCAGGTCTTTAATTCACCCGCCTGCTGAGTCGAAAGCAATACCCTTGGAAGAACCTCCCCTTCATCACTTGTGGCAGAAGGAAGCTCCAGGTAGGCCACATCATCGGGCGAGAGTGGCAATCGAACTTCTGCCGTATCAATCGCAAACGAGACGCCTAATTGTGTGCCAGGAGCAACGAATTGCCCGATATCCACCCGTTTTTCCTTCACCAGGCCGTCATACGGGACAGAGATTCGGGTTCTTTCAAGGTCTCTTCGCGCCTTGTCCACATCAGCTTCTGCCGCACTCACGCCGGCAATGGCTTCCTGGACCTGTGGCTTTCGCAATACAAGTTCCGAAGGCTCACCGGTTCGTCCCAGGTTAGTCCAGTCTCGCAGAGCCTGCTCCGAACGAGCGGTTTCCTCGGAAAGCTTGGCGCGTTGGGCGGCAAGATTGGCTTCTGCCCGTTTCAGCGCGGTTTCGTAATCGCTGGGATCAATGACCAGCAAAGTTTCACCGGCATCAAAGAAACCGCCCGCAATAAAATCGGGGGATACAGAGGTAATTTTTCCGGACACTTCTGCCACCAGGACAGTCTCCGTCCTGGGTTGCACGCCCCCCTGGGATTCAATGGTAAAGTTCACAAGCCGTTCCTGCGCTGTGATGACGTCAACAAGCACAGCCTGGCGGCCTTCTTCCTTGCGCTCAGGCTTTTGTGCCTGGCCGATTGCCATCAGGACTGCAAAGCTCACGAATGACAGCACAATCAGGCCAAGGGGTAAGGTGTATTTCAAAAACTTCCGCATGCGTTTTGTTCTCCGGGCCTGCCTGTTTGGTTCGGCAGGTTCCTGACCGGGATACATTATCACCGCAGTTGGAGACCACGTCATAGGGCAATAGTTGGTTTACCAAATAAAAAAGCTGTGGCAACCGAAGCTGCCACAGCCGTCCAATAAGGTTCAGATTGTTGCAGGGACTACATATCGATGCTTACATCGCCGCTGAAACTGTTGAGATTGATGATCGCACCATTGTTACCTTCCCGGTGTTCAAGGCGGCGGCCCGGACCATGTTTTTCCTTGCTGACACGTCCCACATCGCTGCTGATGTCGCCACTGAATGTCTGGATGTAGAACTCGGCTTCCTGGCTTGATGGCAGATAGAGCTCAATATCACCACTCATGCTGCTGACGTCAATTCGGCCGCCGGCCTCAAGAGAAACGTCGAGTTCAACATCACCTGATACTGCTTCAAACTCGCCGACGCTCAAAACACCGCCATCGACCGTTACGTCTCCCGAAACCGTGGTGACGTCCAGTTCACCGCTGACCCCTTTGAGGTCAGCACTGCCACTGACTGTCTCGATATCAACGCGACTGGCCGAACCGGAGAACTCCACATCGCCGCTGACGGTATTGAGCGAAAGTCGCTCCACTGAAGCATCAGCATAGAGGTCGCCACTGACCGTTCTCAATTCAAGCATTGCGCCGGACAGATCAGAGGCAACGATATCGCCACTGACGCTCTCTGCCTCGACACTCGCGCCTCGTGGAACCATGACTTCAAGCTCAGCACCATTGATGCTTCGTCGTTCATAATAGTCAACCCGGATTCGAAGTCCATTGCCGGACTCCCTGATCTCCAGTTCCCTGACATCATCACTCAGGTAACCGCTGATCTCGACCTCATCGCGATCCCAGCCCCTGATGGTGATCTCGCCAAACTCATTTTCGATAAGAACACTGCCATCAGCAGACAGGGAGCGTGTTTCATGGACTTCAGTATCAGCAACGAGAAGTCCGGGCACCATCAATGCAAATGCCAGCAGACAAATAAGACCCTGACGCCAGAGATTGCTCCAGCCACGAATGGGTCTGTCGCCTGGATGCCACAGGATGGTCGAGTGATTGTTGGTTTCAGCTTGCGTGTTCATATTTCCGTCCTCCGACTGGCACGGTCCAGACCGGCCAGTTGTTTTAGCATCCCGAGTTGCCTGTCGCGCAACTCCAGCATTCGTTTATTCAGCCATGGGTTATTCGGGTACTGATCCAGTGCAGCCGTCAGCGCTGCCTCGGCATCCAGCATTGCCTGCCAATCCCTTTCAATGGCTTCAAGTGTGGCTGGTTTCAATTCTGTTGCAGATTCACCAATGGTGGTGAATTCACTGAAAGCAGCCTGGTACTCAAGTTCGGTTCCCATCAGGGTGCCACCAAGATTCGGTACCTGGTTCAACCTTTCCGGATTCTGCGTGACCTGGTTATCCAGTTGCCCGGACAGCGGTCCCGACTGCCAGGATTTACCCAGGAAAATACCAACGGCAAAAGCCAAAGCCACTGCGGCAGCCAGCCTCAGCCACGGCGCACCCGTGTTACCTTTTCGGGTCTCCTGCCGGGTTATACGGCTCTTGATCCCGGGCCATGGGTCATTTTGCGGTTCCACACGCTTGGGCAGCTCGCCCAGGCGGCGAATCAGTTCTGCCTCTGTCATACCGCTGTTTTCGCTTTCGGTCATCGATCCAAATCCTCTCGCAACAACTTTCTTGCCCGGTGTAGCTGGGCTTTTGAAGACCCCACCGCCATACCGGTCATTTCTGCAATCTCTGCATGGCGGTAACCTTCAATGTCATAAAGCACCAGTACTGTTCTTGCTCTTTCAGGCAACCTTGAAATGGACTGTTCCAGATCCTGTTGCTTGTCAGCGCGGACATCTTTACTGCCAACCACTGTACGGTGCGCATACTCATCGAGTTCCACTTCCTTTCCGGCTTTACGCAGACGTGTTCTTCGATCACTTAAAGCCACGTTCACGGCCAACCGGTGCAACCACGTACCGAACCGGCTGTCACCACGAAACATGTCGAGTTTCTGCCAGGCTCTTACGAAAGATTCCTGCAACAGGTCTTCGGCAAGTGCGTGGTGACCACCACTCATTCGCCACAACAATCCATAGATACGGTCGCGATTGAGCCGGTACAGGGATTCATACGCAGAATGGTCGCCATTTTTGGCGCGCTCCACCAATTCGCTCTCTCCGGCGCTTGTCGCACCGGGGAGCGTGGATAGGCCGGCAGAAGTCCTGGGCTTAGGCCCTGAATCTGACGGCGCCACTGCGCTTGATCCTCCCATGAAACATTAGACTCAATCCGGACTGATTTGGTTTAAGCAAGACTTACAAACAGCAATCAACCCAGGAGGTCCCTGGCTACTGAATGTTGCTCTTCAAGCAGGACTGCGGGTGTGTGATCACCAAATTCCCGAAGATAATCATTGATGGATTCCAGCTCATCCCGCCATGCCCCGCGGTCGACCTCCAGAAGATTCGACAAGGTTTCCCGGCTGGTGTCGATTCCTTCGAGATTAATGTCATCAATTTCGGGCAGACCTCCTATGGGGGTATCCCTGGCAGTGACCTTGTCTTCACTGCGCTGCAGGATCCAGTCGAGAACCCTCATGTTTTCACCGAAACCTGGCCACATAAACTTTCCTTCATCATCTTTACGGAACCAGTTCACCTCAAAAATCGGTGGTAGATTGGATGATCGCTCCTCGAAGCTGAGCCAGTGCTGCCAGTAGTCTCCAAAGTTATAACCACAAAATGGTTTCATGGCCATGGGATCACGGCGAACCTGGCCAACTGCGCCAGTTGCTGCAGCCGTTGTTTCCGAGGCCATGGTGGCGCCCAACAAAACGCCATGACGCCAGGACTTGCTCTCAAGAACCAGGGGCATCAGGGCAGCACGTCGTCCGCCAAACACAATGGCTGATATTGGAACCCCCTGGGACGCCTCGGCCTGGTCGGTGTAGCTGGGGCAATTGCCAATGGGCACCGTAAAGCGCGAATTCGGGTGCGCTGCAGGTGCAGTCTCATCAGAGTAAGGTTCGCCTTTCCAGTTCGTTAACGGCACACCATCGTCTTTGCCTTCCCACCAGGGCTGATTGTCCTCTGTCACGCCAACATTGGTGAAAATTGCATCACGACTGAGCATGGCAAGTGCGTTGGGATTGGTATCAGGACCCGTTCCGGGGGCAACGCCAAAGAAACCTGATTCCGGATTGATGGCCCACAAGCGGCCGTCTTCACCAACCCGCATCCAGCAAATATCGTCTCCTACAGTCCAGACCTTCCAGCCTGGATAGCTCTCAGGAGGAATCAGCATGGCGAGATTGGTCTTCCCGCATTGGGATGGAAATGCGGCCGCTATGTAACGAGTCTCTCCTTCGGGATTTTCGAGGCCGACGATCAACATATGCTCTG
The DNA here is from genome assembly GCA_035267185.1 of Lysobacterales bacterium. Taxonomy (GTDB): domain Bacteria; phylum Pseudomonadota; class Gammaproteobacteria; order Xanthomonadales; family SZUA-36; genus JAUIBE01. Next base: position 18,153 of record DATFLY010000112.1, read on the forward strand.
CCAGCCAGCCTTCGGCGCGCGCCTGGTAGCTGGCAATTCGCAACGCGTGACACTTTTTACCCAATAGTGCGTTACCGCCATAACCTGAGCCGAAACTCAGAATTTCAAGGTCTTCGGGGAAATGCATAATGAACCGACGATCCGGGTTGAGATCGCCGGTAGAGTGCAATCCCCTGACAAACCCACCCTCGCGTTCGATGCGCTCCAGCGCAGGCGCGCCCATGCGCGTCATCATTCGCATATTGGCAACCACATAGGGACTGTCTGTGATTTCCACGCCGCAGCGGGCGATGGGCGAGCTTATCGGCCCCATGCAATATGGGATGACATACATGGTGCGGCCCTTCATACAACCATCGAAAAGCCCATGCAGTTTTTCACGAGCTTCCCGAGGGTCCATCCAATTGTTGTTCGGTCCCGCTGTTTCCTGTTCGGAAGTACAAACAAATGTCAGATGTTCCACACGCGCTACATCACCCGGATCGGAACGGTGCAGATAGCATCCGGGGTGCGACGCCTGGTTGAGCTCCACCATGTCACCGGTGCTGAGCATCAGGGATATTAGCGATTCATATTCCTGCTGCGAACCGTCACACCAATGTATCTTCTCGGGTCGGGTCAGCCCAGCCACTTCCGTGACCCACTCTGCCAATGCATGGTTGCTTGTCACTCTGGAATCTTCTTCAGTCAAGCAGCTGTTGAATGACATGTTCGAGATACCCTTCAAATGTGTCACTCTCAACGTCCGGCGCCTGCTCCTGACCCTGGAGCTGCAGAAAACCCAGGTAAGCAGAATAGGCCAGGCGCGCCTGGTTCTCTGCCGCCCTTGAATCCAGGCCAAGCTCCTTGTAAGCAGTGGCCAGATAGGACATACGCCTGTCAGTGACACGCTTCAACACAGGACTGACAATCGGGTTGGAAGCCGCTGCACATAACGCCCGATAAACCTCGTGGGTCAGGTGTTCGCGTCCCACCCTGCGGAAAAAGTCCCTTAGCCGTTCACGAGGCTGGTCTATGGAGCCCAGCGAAGTTTTCAGGTTGCGACTGTCGTGCTTTTCCCAGCCGGCCAGCGTCTGTTCAAGCAATGCATCCCGGTTGCTGAAGTGCCAGTAAAAACTTCCCTTGGTGATTCCCATCCGGCGGGCAAGAGGCTCAACGGCCAGGCCCTGAATGCCTTTATCAGCAATCAGGACCAGTGCCTCGCGCTCCCAGTCGTCAGCTGAAAGCTTGGTCCGTTTTACATCGGCACTGGCCGATTTCGCCATGGATGTAACCTGATCCATCTTTCAATCTTCCTCGATTCACGTGGTAGAAAACGTCCTGGAAATTGTTGTGCTGATTGCAAAATCAGCCAAAACTCAACAAGACTTCAACAAGACCTCAAGTGTATCAGCAACCTGTTTGCGGCGGGTGCCTGGCCAGTAATGGCGGATCAGATTCACATGCACCCGTTTGACCTCTCAAAAGCTTTCGCGCCACGTATTGACAAGACAGGCTGGTTTTACCATACTCCACCGTATGGTTTTACCTGTTTTCCCGGTCCTGTTAAGGGAAACACATGGCGTTTTTGGCGTGATCACGGCGTTTCCGGTTATTCACGACGTGGTTTCACAGGAGGTGTAAATTGACCGGTCTTCTGATTCTTTCTCTGTTGGCTGTTTCGATGATCTGCGCTTTTTATGGCATAAATCTGAAACTCTGGACGTTGGGCCTGGCCGCTGTACTGGTGATTTTCGGCATGAGTGGCGTAGTGCCACTGGCAGGGCTGCTGATCGTCGCTGCCGTTACGGCCATCATTATTGTGCCCCTGAACGTTCCGACCTGGCGACGTGACTTTCTGAGTGCCCCTGTCCTTAAACAATATCGAAGGATGCTGCCAAGCATTTCCGACACTGAACAGGTTGCACTGGATGCAGGCACCGTTGGCTGGGAAGGCGAACTGTTTGCCGGCAACCCCAATTGGAAGCATCTCCAAAAGCAATCCTATCCGGAACTGACCATTGAAGAGCGAGCCTTTCTGGATGGGCCGGTGGAAGAGCTGTGTGACATGCTCAATCAATGGCAAATCACCCATGTCGACGCAGACCTGGATGAAGAAACCTGGACATTCCTTAAAGACAATCGATTCTTCGGAATGATTATTCCCAGGAAGTATGGCGGACTTGAATTTACCGCACTCGCACACCGCGCGGTTCTGCAGAAAGTTGCATCCGTCAGCGCCGTTGCCGCTTCGCACGTTGCAGTTCCAAATTCGCTGGGTCCCGCTGAGTTGCTGCTGCACTACGGAACCGAAGAACAGAAAAATCACTACCTCCCCAGGCTGGCGCGCGGGGAGGAGATCCCCTGTTTCGCACTCACCGGTCCAAGTGCCGGTTCAGATGCCACCTCGATTCCTGACTACGGAATTGTTTGCGAAGGTGAATACGAAGGGAAGAAAACTCTTGGCATCCGCCTGAACTTCGATAAGCGCTATATCACGCTTGCACCGGTTGCGACGGTCATCGGACTGGCATTCCGGCTCTATGACCCTGACGGCCTCATTGGCGACAAAGAGGACATAGGCATCAGCCTGGCCCTGCTGCCACGCGGCATCAAGGGCATGGAAATTGGCAGAAGGCATTTGCCATTGAACGTTCCATTCCAGAACGGACCAATCGTTGGTCGCGACGTGTTCGTGCCACTTGAAGCATTGATTGGTGGCAAGGAATATGCCGGCCAGGGCTGGAAAATGCTGGTCGAGAGCCTTTCGGTTGGACGTGCTATTTCCCTGCCATCGTGCTCAACAGGTGGCGCAAAGATGGGCGCGCTTGCAACTGGTGCGTACTCACGAATCAGAAAGCAATTCAACCTGCCAATCGGCCGATTTGAAGGAATCGAGGCTGCGCTCGCGCGCATCGCCGGCAACACCTACGCTACTTCGGCCTTGTCGAGAATGACCGCAACTGCAGTAGACCTGGGTGAAAAGCCTGCCGTCCCATCCGCCATTGCCAAGTATCACACGACTGAACGGTCGCGAACTGTTTGCCAGGACGCCATGGATATCCATGGTGGCAAAGGCATCGCGATGGGGCCGCGAAATTACCTTGGAAGAGCCTGGCAGGGCGCACCAATCTGGATCACCGTGGAGGGTGCCAACATCCTCACACGGAGCATGATGATCTTTGGCCAGGGCTCCATTCGCTGCCATCCATACATCCTTCGTGAAATGGATGCCGCAAGGCTTGAAGATCCCCGCCAGCGTCTGAAGAAATTCGATTCCCTGTTGTTTGGCCATATCGGATACAGCTTCAGAAATGCCGTGCGCAGCCTGGTACTGGGCCTGAGCTTCGGACGCTTTGCAGCTGTCCCAAGAGACCGAAGTACTGCGCGCTACTATCGCAAGCTTTCCCGCTACTCGGCGTCACTGGCGCTGGTTTCCGATGTGGCGATGCTGTCGTTGGGCGGCAAGCTAAAGCAAAAGGAGCATGTCTCAGGCCGACTTGGCGATATCCTTAGCCAGCTGTATATCTGCTCTGCGATGCTCAAACGATTTGAAGCCCAGGGCCGACCAGCAGCCGATCATGCGTTGCTGGCCTGGGCCTTTCATGACTCTGTTCACAAGATTCAGGTTGCGCTCAGCCGGGTCGTCGACAATTTTCCGAACCGTGCCATTCGGGGACTATTGAAAGTAGCGGTTTTCCCCCTGGGCCACAGGGAAAAGGCGCCGGGTGATCGTCTTACGCACAAGGTTGCCATGCTGATGCAAACGCCATCGGATACGCGCAGTCGACTTTGTGACGGGATCTACACCTCGGCCAGGACCGGCCACACAGTGGGTTTCATGGAGCAGGCACTCCCGCAAATTATTCTTGCAGAACCATTGGAGCGCAAGCTGCAAAAGGCCGTCAAAGCAGGTGATGCGTCGGGAATCACATGGGATGAACGACTCAGGTCCGCTGTGGAATCCGGCGTGATTTCCGCAACCGAAGCAGATGTGATGGTCAAGGCTCGTGATCTGACGGCAGAAATCATCGCAGTCGACGATTTCGATACGGAAGAGCTTCAAATGGCCAAAAAACGAACGCAAGGACAGCCGAGCGAAATCGAGAAGCAGCACGCGGCCTGAATAAGGAGGCTAGCCCCGATATTCGGGCTAAAGCCTCGCTCTGATATTCTGGCTGGCATGGTTAACCGCGCCTTTCCGCTGCTGCTCGCCCTGGTTCTTGCAGCTTCAGCCTGCGTCAGAAATGACGATCAGCGCGCCGAGTTCTTCGTATTCGGCACGCTGCTTGAAGTTCAGCTGCCAGGCACCGATGCAGATACAGCCAACGAAATCTTCGCGCTGCTCCAGTTTGAATTTCAACGCATGCACGGTGAATGGCATGCCTGGGAAATGAGCGAACTCGTGCGTCTGAATTCAGCGCTGCAATCTGGAGAAACGACCCTAACAACACCCGATATTCTGTACCTGATTCAACGTTCCCAGGAACTGGAGCAGTCCTCAAAAGGGCGATTCAATCCGGCGATCGGAAAGCTAATCGCACTGTGGGGGTTTCACACCTCTGAATTCCCGATCATGGGTCCACCTCCTGACTCGAGGGAAATCGAAGCGTTGACTGACCGCTCGCCAAGCTCACTCGATATTGTCGTTGCCGGAGAGAACGTCAGGTCGGAAAACCCTTATGTGCAACTGGACTTTGGCGGAGTTGCCAAGGGCTACGCGGTCGACCTTGCAATCAGAATCATCCGCCAATCCGGAATCGATTCGGCCATCGTCAATGCTGGTGGAGATATGCGAACGCTGGGAGATAACGCTGGCAAGCCCTGGAAGGTAGGCGTACAGGAACCCGCAGGTGGTTTCGCTGGTGGAATTGAAGTCAACGGAGATTACGCAGTCTTCACTTCCGGGAACTACACGCGGTTTCGCCAGGATGCGGAACAGCGATACCCGCACATTCTCGATCCGCAGACGGGATGGCCGGTAAACTCCGTTGCATCTGCCACAGTCATTGCCAATGACGGCACAACAGCAGATGCAGCTGCCACCGCCATCATGGTGGCAGGCCTGAAAGACTGGCCGGAAGTGGCATCCGCCATGGGCATATTGGCGGCAATGGTCATCGATGAGTCAGGCGAAATCTACGCCACGCAGGCAATGATGGACTTTTTCACACCCGGGTCGGACAGGTCCATGACTGTGCTGCCTGTACCTTCAAAAGCTGACTGAGAAGTGACGAGCCGGCTGCTAGAGCATGCCGGTTTCAAGTCTCGCAACATCAGACATCATTGAGTGAGTCCAGGGCGGGTCGAATGTCAGGTCGACAACCACCCGGTCAATGGTTGGCACAAGTTCCAGCTTGGAACGAACGTCATCCACAAGGATATCGCCCATGCCGCAGCCCGGAGCCGTCAGTGTCATTTTGACGAATACCTCGCGCTTCTTGCTGTCACTTTCCACCATTTCACATTCATAGATCAGACCCAGGTCAACGATGTTGACCGGTATCTCAGGGTCGTAACAGGTTTTGAGCTGATTCCAAAGCAGCTTTTCCACATCAGACTCATCAGCATCGTCTGGCAGGCTTGGTGGCTGAACCGGCTCTTTGCCGATGGCATCTGCGTCCACTCCAGCAACGCGGAAAAGATTCCCATCCACAAACACGGTAAAGCTGCCACCCAGTGACTGGGTGATATAACCCACCGTCCCGACCGGAATGGTGACGACATCCCCAACAGGGATCATCACGACTTCGCAGTCGCGTTCAAATCGGCAGGGTTGGCTGGTCTGACTGTACATGGCTTCCCAGAAAATGAGGTCGTTCCAATCTTAACTCAACTCCGGCAGTTCCCCACGTGAAAACTATCTTCGAGGACTTGTGGCATTGTCGAGCGCATGCGGAATTCTTTTTCAAAACACGCCATTAATACATCCCTGTAGGCTCGGATGATTC
>DATFLY010000113.1:0-5593 GCA_035267185.1 Lysobacterales bacterium
ATGACCGAGATGAATGCTAAACCATGGACTGAAGAACGATTTAAACGATGGTATCCAAAAAAGGGGCCGGATACATTTAACCCAAAAAATGTATCCGGCCCCACTTTTCCGGGGATCCGCTTGGTAAAGATTCCCGCTTCGAGGAAACGTTATGGGCGATAAGAATTGATGTCGAATCACAAATGGCCGTGATGGAGAAAAACTAAGCCGCAAGTATCCCGCGAACCTCAGCTACACGATACCGGCTGACAGGAACATCGTCCGCCCCGTTCATCTCAAGCCAGTATTTGCTGCCCGGAGCTGAGCGCAATGCCCTGATGTAAGCCTTGTTAACGGCATAGGACCGGTGAACACGGACAAATCCCGGCGGCGGCTCGAGCAAAATTTTGCCCAGCGGCAACTGATGAAGGAGGCTGCTGCCGTCCGCCTTCATGATGGTTGTGAAGTTTCCCTCGGCCTTGAGGTAAACCGCATCTTCGGGCGACACGAATATTTCCCTGCCCTTTGATTTGACAACCAGGCGTCCCGGCTGCGTTTCTGCCGGCTCAGGTTCGGGTTTTTCCACGTATACCCAGAACCAGGCACTGGCCAGAAAGATGATCGAGGCAATGAAGATGTAGGAATCCAGAAATAATCCGATCGACCAGGCAAACGACACCACGCATGCCAGCCAGAAAAGCGGCAAAGTCGAGAGAAAGGTGACTTCCTTTTTCAGGAAAAACCACAAGTGGATGGCGGCCGGGGCCGCTGCAAGAGAGAGGAAATTAAGTGCGATCTGGCGGTCACCACCCAGCCCCACGTAGCCGGTGACAACCCCGAGGATAATGGCTGCCAGCAGGACATACCTGACCCAGGGTTGTTTGTGCAGACTGAAGCAAATGAAATTGAGGGTCAGTCCCGCACAGACCAGGCTGGCCCACATGAAAAACCCGCGAAACCCATGGAAATTGTAACTGTAATTCACCAGCGCCCGCGATACTTCTGAGGCCAGGCTTAACAGGATAAACAGTCCGAAAACACCCAGCCCCGAATAAAGCCGGCTTCCGGTGCTGAATCCGATTCGCAGGCTCTGCACGATCAGGATCAGCAGGCCGCTCATCAACAGGATCGGTACCGCGTAGTAGCGCAACAGTCTTCGATCATCCACCCGGTAGGGCGCCAGCGCAAGAATATGAATGATGCGGACCGCCTGGTCGATGGCATATTGTGTCGAGATGCGCATCCGCAGTTCGTGCCTGCCGGGCTCTAGCAACTCTGCGGGAATCAAGGTGATTGAATCAATGGTTCCGGGGATTTCGCTTTCCCGGTCTGCACCGACCTGACCCTTTTCACCAACGAGTACACCGTCCCAGGTGAGTTCGGCTGAGAAAGGCCCGGCAACATTCAACCCGATCGGTTCCTGCCACCAGGGATCATCGCTGATCTCGATGAAAACCCGCAGCTCCTGGATTTCATCGGACTTTCCGATTTGCAAAACACGGCCGCTTGCCCAGGTACCATCCGGCTGTCGAATCTCCACGTCACTGCCAATCCAGTAAAACGTCTCCAGCACGGTACTTTTGTGCGCGGCAAACATCCCTGCGAACAGCAAAACTGCCATTGTTGCTACAAAACGCCAAACGCCCGTCCAGGATACCGCTCCGCGCTGTTGATCTGATTCTGAGCCGTTCATGGAGTCCCTGAGCGATTGGGCATTCTTTTATTGAACGCCTAAAAATGGCCGGAAATAATGCAGGCATCGAGTTTAGACCCAGCGATTTGGGACATCAACAAAGCGCCAGTGGCGCCAGGGAGAAACCACCGTGACCAGCAAAGTAAAACGAACCCTCAAGATCATCGGCTTGCTTGCCGCAATCGTCGCGGTGTATGTCGGCGCGGCTGCCTGGTACATCTGGAAATGGGAAAAACCCCATCTGCCGTTGCCGGCGGCTCACCTGGAACATTCTGACAAGCAGGTTTACGTTGAGAACCATGTCGACCTGGCTGATGCCGCCAACCACGCCATGGTCAAACTCGCGAGGCAACTTGAGACGGTGTCCCTGTCAGGCGCACTTGCCCTTGATGGCGACCTGGTCTGGGCCGGCTCGATTGGACTTGCCGATGTTGAACAACAAATTCCGGCAAGCATCGAGAGCCGTTACCGGATTGGAAGTGTTTCCAAGTCACTCACTGCCATCGCACTGGCCAGGATGGTTGAACTGGGTCTTATTGGCCTGGACGACCAGGTGCAATCACACCTTCCTGACTACCCCCGCTTCGGCGCGCCCATGACAGTGCGCCAACTGGCAGGCCACCTGTCCGGCATTCGTCATTACGAGATGAACCTGCTGGAATTCCCGCCGCATGATTTCTACCTGGATACACACTTTGACGATGTCATCAGCGCCACTGAGGTTTTCAAGACAGACAATCTGAAGTTCACACCCGGTCAGGGCTTTCACTACTCCACTTACGGATATACCCTGCTGAGCGCCGTGATGCAGCAGGCGGCTGGTATGCCATTTTTGGATCTGATGCAGACGCTGGTCTTCGACCCACTGGACATGAATGCCACCGCTGCGGAACAGCCAGGCAGTGTCGACAACCTGGTTGAATTCTACAACTCGGACAACGGGGAATACGGCATCACCCGCGATGTTGACCTGTCGATCAAGTGGGCCGGCGGTGGACTGGTTTCAACCCCGTCAGACCTGGTCACCCTGGGTGCTGCGCTGTTAAACGACCGATTGATCCAGCCTGCAACCAGGCAGGCGTTTTTTGCCACGCAACCCATGTTCGACGGCTCTGAAAATCCACAGGCTTATGCACTCGGCTGGCGCCACCATGAAACCATCAACATTCTTGGAGAGGACCAACCCGTGGATGTGGTACACCATGGCGGCACATCGGTGGGCGGTGTGGCATTCCTTCTGCTGGTGCCCGACCACAATATTTCCATCGCATTCCTTTCCAACGGCGCCGGGGGTGAAACCCGCAGGGAAATACAAATGCTTGCTTACCGCATAGCGGCAATGGCCATCGCCCAAAAATAGTGCACAGTACTATCCTGCCCTGAAAATTCTGTCCGACACCCGCTCACCGTCAAGGCAGACCGGGACCATGCGAACATCAGTTGAAAGGATTGTTTACTCTGCTCCGTGACACAGGAACGGTTCATGTCGATGTAAAAAATGAGGGCGGGTCTGGATATCGATCGGAAACATTCAGCAAGGGCTCACGCCCAACAAATATCCCGCCCAAACTCACGACCCCCGACTGGCATGCCAGGCAGCCAGGACCTCGGCTTCCCTCTCGCGACTGATGCCAATCTTCAGATTATCCTGCTCTTCCGTCGGGCGGTTTTCGTGCCAGGCCAGCGTGTCTGACGCGATTTCGGCCAATGGTCGGAATGTCAGCCCGGCAGCAATTGCATGACTGTTGTCGACTGCCGACCGGGGTTCACCAGGCACCCAAATGGGCATGTCGGTATAGGGTTGAACCTCATTATCCCTGAGGAAGCGCGAGGGCACCCAGGTAAATTTCACCGCGCTGTTCGTCACTGCGCGAACTCCGTACACCATCTCAGCCATGGTAAGTTTCGACGCAGGACCCACACCATTGAAAATGCCATAGGTAGAATTCTCAGCAAGCTGAACCGTAAATTGCATCAGATCACGCACATCGATGATCTGAACCTGGTCATTGCCGTCACCCGGAACCAGAACTTCGCCGCCGCGAGCGATCCGGGCCGGCCAGTATGTAAATCGGTCGCTGGGATCGCCCGGGCCAACGATAAAACCCGGCCTTACGATGGTGGATCGGCCAGGAAAGGCGTCCTCTATTATCTTTTCCGACAACGCTTTGGTCGAACCATAGTCCAACTCCTGCCCCATCTCAAAATCATCTGGTGGCTGCGCGAGTGGGCTGTTGATGTCTATGGGCGAGCCATCGTAAGGCTCATCCAGATACATGTACCAGCTAATTTCGCCGGCATAGACAGAAATTGAAGAAATAAACACGTAGTGCTGAACGCTGTCTTTCAGAGCTCGGGTTGACTTTTGCACCCATCTGTAGTCCCGGGCATTGTTGTCCAGCACCACATCCCATTGACGACCTTCGAGTGCGCTCAGGTCATCATTGCGGTCGCCGACGAGATGTTCCACACCTGGAAATTCAGACTTCGATCGCCCACGCGTGAAAATCGTGACCGAATGTCCACGTTCCAGCGCATATTGCACGGTAGGTGGCCCGATAAAACCAGTGCCGCCGAGGACAAGGATTTTCAGTCCGCTTCCAGCCGCCCCGGACTGGCCTGCCAGTAACGCCTTTGGGCCACCGAGTAAAGCGCTTGTGGCGATAACACCTGACAGGAAATCACGCCTTTGCATTATTTCTCTCCTGATTTTTCCGATTAATACCAACTCATTGTATATGCATGAGATTCAACCAATTCAAACTTCCTGAATGTCTGCAATTTCCCGTGTAAAAAATAATATAGCTTTTTTGGAAAACCGAAACATACTACTGCCTGAAATTCAGCTCCGGCAAGCGGGGACAAATGCGATCAATTACCGGGTTGTGTACACCCAAAACAAAATAATCCCAGTTGTTCTACACTTAACCAGAGGCGCATTGCGGGGCCCCCAAAACAATTGCACAGACTGACTGGATCACGTCATGACACAAACAAAACCGTCCATTGAAAATGTTCTAAGCAGAAAGATACTTCGTTACAGTTACGCGGCCGGCGCCGGCGTTTTGGTCTCGCCATTGATACTGGCAGATGGTATCGATTTCGACCCACCAAGCGGCCTTCCGATTGTTATCGACACGAATGTGACTTCAGTGGATCCGGTGTTGATTGATGTCGAGAGCGATGGGATTGACGACCTGGAGGTTTTCTACGAGACCACCTATGGGGGTGGATTCGTGATTCGCTCCCTGGACCAGGACGTTGCGATTCAATCCCAGACTGACGTTCAGGCATGCATTGATATCAAACCGTCCGAGTAGCTCCCCGACTTCCGCGCGGCAAACCGGATTCAGCAAGACGATGTGATCGGGAGGAGTACACCTGCGTTTCCTCATACTCTTTATCCCAATTCTGGGAGTCAGGCACAAAAACACGGTTAAAAACAAACCCGCATTCCATGCACTGAACGATGTTAAGCGATCCTTTTGGAATCCGTCGCGCCGATTCCGAGTCATCAAACAACCTGACGGATTGCACAGGCACGTCGGACAATTCATAAAGAGGTGCCGATAATTGGAGTTGTTGACAAATTGGACAACCTGGCTTCATGTTTAATTGGTTTGATTCAGGGGCTGTTTCGGCGCGGGACCGAGAATAAAGGTGTACACGCGATCGGCGCAGCTGACGAACAGCGTTCGGCCGTCCGGGCCGCCCACAGCCACGCGCTGAGGCTCAGGTGGATAGTAACCCTCGCTCAGCAATTCAGGAAACGTCACCAGGCCAAGCAAGCGGCCGCCGGGTTCGAACACCTGTACACCCGGTCGGCTGGCCACGTAAAGGTAGCCGGCCTGGTCGATGGCCATGCCGCGTGCATGACTTTCGATGGCTTGAACCCGCTCTTCTCCGTAGTGCCTGTCGCCG
>DATFLY010000114.1:0-3871 GCA_035267185.1 Lysobacterales bacterium
GCCAAGTGAGCGCTGAACCACCATTGATTCTTCCGGGCCGAGAAATACGCGGTCACCATTGACCGGAGAAGCAAACTCGACGCCTTTTTCGCTGATCTTTCGCCGCTTGGCCAGGCTCCAGACCTGGAATCCACCGGAATCGGTCAGGATCGGCCCGTCCCAGCGCATGAAATCATGCAAGTCACCATGCCTCTCGATAACTTCAGTGCCTGGCCTCAGCATCAGGTGAAAGGTGTTGCCCAGCAGGATATCCGCACCCGAAGCACGAACATCATTAGGGGTCATCGCCTTGACCGTGCCGTAGGTTCCAACGGGCATGAAAGCCGGTGTGCGAACTACCCCGCGCTCGAACTCAAGCTGTCCACAACGGGCAGCGCCATCAGTGTTGTGTACGATAAATTTCACAGGATCAGCATCGCATCGCCATAACTGAAAAAGCGATACTTCTCGCTGATGGCGTGTTGATAGGCTGCCCTGACGGACTCTGCGCCCGCAAACGCACTCACCAGCATTAGCAATGTGGACTCCGGCAAGTGAAAGTTGGTGATCAATCCGTCGACAGCCTTAAATTCATATCCGGGATAAATGAAGATATCGCTATCCCCGGAAAACACCTTGAGCGTGCCTTCGCAGGCTGCAGTTTCCAGGCTTCGCACAGCAGTGGTCCCCACTGCAATGACCCGCCCACCGTTGGCTCGCGCTTCATTGACCTGGCTGCACACCAATTCTGGTACCTCGATTCTTTCCGAGTGCATTTCGTGGTCTTCAACCTGCTCTGTGCGAACCGGTTGGAAAGTGCCAGCACCCACATGGAGCGTGACGAAACCGCGCATGACGCCCTTGCCGTCAATTCGACTCAAAAGGCCATCATCGAAGTGCAGTCCGGCGGTGGGTGCTGCAACCGCACCCGGCACAGCAGCGTACACCGTCTGGTAACGCTCACGGTCTGCCTGGTTATCCTCGCGACTGATATATGGCGGCAAAGGCATATGACCAACTGCTTCCACTACCCCGGACAGGCTCTCCCCGAGATAGGCCAGGTGAAAAAAGCTACAAAAACGGCCTCTGACGATAAAGTTTGCGTTGGCCCCTTCAACTTTCAGCAGGCTGCCGTCACGGGTTGGCTTGCTGGCCCTGAGCTGGACCAAAGCCTCGTTTTCGCCCAGCAGACGCTCAATCAGTATCTCCACCCTGCCCCCTGTTTCTTTCGTGGCAAACAGGCGCGCCGGAATCACGCGGGTGTCATTGAAGACCAGCAGGTCACCTTCCCGCAGCAACACAGGCAGGTCTGTGAACATCGCATCACGATACTCACCCGACGTCCGGTCCAGGTGTAAAAGCCGGCTTGCCGAACGCTCAGGCAGGGGCGCCTGGGCGATCAGTTCCTTTGGCAGTTGGTAGTTGAAATCACTGACTTTCATCGCTGTGAGATTTTACGTGTGTTTTCGGGGAAACGCACCGGCTCAATGCCATGGAATCCACTGCTTCACTTTGCGACACGCGCAAGTACATCCCTGTAGCTCTGAGGCGACGTCCATGTCGCCTAAGGTCGCAAAGCGAAGCAGTGGATTCCATGGCATCGCAAACGGGGTTCATCCTCAGGCAGACTCAATAGCATCAAAGACGTTTTCGCACGGGTTCAAAAGTGAAGTCGCCGCACCCACCCAGTGAGACGTCCGGGTATGACCAGCCTGTCTCAACGACTATAATCCTCCGACTACCATGAATACCCGCAAACCAAATACTGATGAACTGCGCTTAGACATCCATTGTCATGTGCTGCCGGAAAACTGGCCCGACTTCAACACCAAATTCGGCGTCAGCGGCTTTCCAGTGATTGGAAAGGAAGACGGCCGTACCATCATCAGGCGAAACGGACAATTTTTTCGGGAGGTCTGGTCAAACATTTACGAGATTCACCTGCGGATGGCGCAATTTGCCGAATACGGCATCAGCGTGCAGGTCATCTCCACGGTGCCGGTGATGTTCAGCTACGATCAGGAGCCGCAGCATGCACTGGCCATGTCGCAGTTTCTGAACGATCACGTTGCAAGCCTCCAGGCAGAACACCCCAGGCGAGTCATAGCGCTGGGAACCATCCCCATGCAGGACGCAGACACGGCGATTGCCGAGATGCGACGGCTGAAGGAAGAGCTAAACGTCCCCGGGGTTCAGATCGGATCCAACGTCAACCAGAAAAACCTGGGTGAAGCGGAATTTTTCCCGATATTTGAAGCGGCCCAGGATCTGGGGCTCGCCATCATGGTTCACCCCTGGCAGATGATGGGACAGGCGGAAATGCAAAAATACTGGCTGCCATGGCTGGTTGGCATGCCCGCTGAGATCAGCCGGGCCATTTGTTCGATGATTTTTTCCGGGGTGCTGGAAAAACTACCTGCATTGAGGGTTTGCTTTGCACACGGTGGCGGTGCATTCCCCTTCACCATTGGGCGTATCGAGCACGGCTTCAACATGCGACCCGATCTGGTTGCAGTTGATAACCCGGTAAACCCGCGATCGTATTTCAAACAATTCTGGGTTGACTCAATCACCCATGACCCGCAAGCGCTGCGTTACCTGCTGGATGTGGCTGGTGAAGACAGGGTCATATTTGGTACTGACTACCCATTTCCGTTGGGTGAACAGGAGCCCGGCGGAATTGCAGCACAACTCAATCTGTCCGCGGCCTCTGAAAAAGCCCTGTTCGCGCAAAACGCACTGAATTGGCTCAATCTGCATGAGAGCGACTTCCGGTGAAAGCCACAATCAGCTGGAAAGGCGATAGCCTGACGGTGGATTTATCATGCGGAAAATCACTGGCCATTAATATTGACCCGGATGGTGCACATCCTTCCTTTTTTTCTGATACCAGTGCCAGATCCAGACCATTAAAAGTGGGCAGCTTTGTTGGTGATATGAGTAAAGGCGGCAGTTGTAACGCCGAGGTTTTTGAATTCAGTACACATTCGCACGGTACGCATACCGAATGCCTGGGCCACATCTGTATTGAGCACCAGAACGTCACCGAAGTGATTGACCAGCAACCCACGTTGATGCGACTGACAACCATCGATTGCGATTCTCTTGGGCCAGACCAGGTCATTCCTGCATCACTGATAAGCGACATTGGGCAATTTGATGGCAATGCACTGGCCATTCGGACCCGGCCCAATCATCCTGACAAGAAATCGAGAAACTATGACGAGGCACCGGGCTTTCCCGTCCTGTCAAAGGATGCCATGCATGCACTCAGCTCCAGCCACCTGATCCATCTTCTGCTGGACACGCCTTCTGCGGATCATCCCGACAGTGAGGTGCTTGAAAATCATGCAAGCTGGTGGGGGCTCGATGAAACAGTGACCCCGGGTGTGCCGGATGCCAGCAAGCGCAGCATCACGGAAATGATATTTGTACCCGATGAAATTCCAGACGGTGACTATTGGCTGGAATTGCAGTTACCGCCATTGCTTTCTGATGCAGTCCCGAGTCGACCTGTCATTTATCCGCTGAAGAGGCATCAGGGAGCAGACCTGTGAAACAGGCCCTGGAAACAGCCCGTTTTCTGGATTCGCAGGATCCACTCGCGTCATTTCGTGATCGATTCTGGATACCCAAACACAGCGACGGTACTGATCAACTCTATTTCTGTGGGAATTCCCTGGGCCTGCAACCACGAGCCCTGGCTGCAGAAATGGAAAAGGAGCTTGAGTCCTGGAAAAAATATGGTGTGGAAGGACACTTCAAGGGACAACACCCCTGGATGCCGTATCACGAATTCCTGCGTGAACCCCTGGCAAAGCTAACCGGGTCCCTGCCCTCTGAAGTGGTGGCCATGAATTCACTGACCGTGAATCTTCACCTGATGATGGTC
>DATFLY010000115.1:0-5162 GCA_035267185.1 Lysobacterales bacterium
AGGAATAGGTGGAGACGATACGCTGATCCTGAAAGATTCGTTTGAAGGTGATGACTAAATCGGCAGATGCGATGCGGCCTAGAATCATGGGTCGCTACCCTTACCTGCCAATTCTGCAATAGAAACAGCGAGCATCACAGCCTGCTGGTATTCCCAGGATGGTTCGGCAACGTGTCCGCGCATAGGAAAAATGAAGCATGTGTGGTGCTTTTTAAGCAAGTATCTCTAAATGGTGCCGGCGGGTCAGGCTGTTCTTTGACTATGTGAAATTTACCCGGTTTGCGACTGGACCTACAGTCCGGGGGCAATTGTGTCTGCGAAACCCTACGAACATAGGGGTCAAATCCAATTTTCTGCATGTCCGCTCTTGGCCGAAAGCGGACGATTCAAAAGGGTCTACTTTCGGCCAATAGCAGACGTCAGTAGGCCTGATCTCGGGACCACAAATCTAAATTCAATTCTTTAGATAGCGATCAAACCAATCTACCAGCGGGCCAAAATAGTCAGGTGAATCGGGTCCGGAGACTATTGACATTCCATGACCTCCGCCGGGCATTCGAATTAGTTCGACGTCGACGTTCTCTTGCTCCAATGCTTCCTTAAAAACCTCGCTCTGGGAGAATGGCACAATGGTGTCCTGGTCCCCATGTATGAGCAGGACAGGGGGATCATCGTCGGTCACATACGATATTGGAGATGCGGCGCGATATATCCGTTCTTCTTCTGAATCAGGGTTTCGCTCTAGATGTTGGTTCGTCAACCTGTGCTGGAAAAGGTCAGTGTAAGGACTGCCACTGCGCGCGATTCTCACGAAATCGGTTGACGGATATAATGCTGCAACTGTCTGAACTTTGGCGCTTACCCGATTTACTTCGCTAGGGTCATCCAACTGGCCCTCGTTGTCCATGACAGCCAGCAACAGTGCGAGCTGCCCTCCAGAAGAGCCTCCTAATGCACCAATGCGGTCCGGATTTATCCTGAATCGAGCGGCGTTGTAACGCACGAACCGCACCGCGCGTTGCGCATCTTCCACTGGAGCTGGGTAAAAATGATTAGGTGCCGCCCGGTGATTAATCGAAAATACGGTGTAGCCAGCTTCCAGCAACGCCTGTCCACCAAGATGAGTCCTGTTCATCCCCCTTTTAAGCGGGACGGCATCCGGACTCATTGGCGCAGTCCACCCGCTTCCAGGAATAAACACAATCCCATAACCATTTGCGATATCTGGATAGTGCACATCCATCAACAATGCGAGACCGGAGTGCATTTCATAAATAACGTTCGATTCCACGCTCGATTCGGCATTTGAAATACCGGGTAGCGCAACGTGAGAAAGAACTACAGCCAACAATACCATCGAGCGACTTTCACTTCTCATAGCTTCGCTCCTTTGCGAATGTCTTGTTTCACATGGTTATTCTCGAGATTATGCTTTGGCCACTTTGGGTCATTTCCAAAACCTTAACAAGTGTTCCAGCTCATTGTCCGTTCCTGGCCGAAAGCGGACATCCGAGCACGTCCGTTTGGATTGGCCTTTCGAAATGGAAAATATCTGATCAAAATTTGCAAAGATCTTGCAAAGTTCAGAATCGCGCTTGCATCTTTTTGAATATAAGCGCTTTTTGTAGACGCACTATATTCAAAATCCGGTTCTGGAAACAGAGTGAGAGTTCGAGTCTCTCCTCCGGCACCATTTACTTAGTCCGTTGTTTTAATTTGCAAGCACCAGAACCCGGATTTCCCCGGCAAATTATGGCGTTCGGGGATACTCACCCCGGTACAATTCACTGAACGAGGTTCGATAAAAGGTCCATTTTCCTTCATGTTTTTTCATGATTGACGCGAAATAACCTTTGAACATGGATTGTGAACCATCGGGATGGACAAAATGCTCTTCCTGGATGTGTCTGAAATAAGCAACATCACCAAGTATGTCAATACTGATCGGTTGGACTTCAGAAAAGTTGGCGTAGTTTCCATCTTCAAACCAACCTCTGACGCCCCCAAGGAATTGCTCACGCGTTGTCAATATCCCTTCTTCGCCCTGCATGTACCAATTGGTGTAGTCCGGATGGAACAACTCTGTGTATGCCTCGAACCCGGCTTCTTTTAGCACCAATGGAACCCACCGGTTGAGTTCGATGATCTCAAGCTCGTCCTTTGAGTAATCGTCTGCGATGGCAAAGCTGCTGGATAACAAAATCAGCGCAGCAAGAATCGTTATTTTAAGTTTCATATTCATTCCTGATGGTGACTGACCCGGTTTCAGGCATATCCCGGATATTGCTTCCGCCCCTTATCCGGCCTCGGCCAATGTTTCATTGGTTTTCAGCACTTTATCCAGAGTCGACTTTACGCGCTCAAAATTCGCGAGATTTCTATCCAGCCAATCAATGTTGACGTAGCTCATACGCTGGAGATCTGACAGCCTGGCCTGTAACACTTTGTCCTGACAGGCAGCCTCGAAATCAAACTCCAGCTGGTGCCAGCTGATGTTGCTGAACCCGTCTATCGGGCCTTCCAGCCAAAAGATCACCTTGTTGGTGATGTAGTCGCGATTTTGAGCGCCACGGCCTTGAAGCGCCGGCCAAACTCTCGCCTGGTATTCGTTTTCACGAACAGTCTCATTGATCGCATCGCGCAGTTCATCGTTTTTCAACAGCAACAAGCGACCGGAAGCACGAAGTTCTTCCAGGGTTCCACTGACAAATTGCGCGGGAATGAGTTTTGCCATGTGAAAGAAACCGTTGGCAAAATCGTCTCTTTGATCTTCAGGCAGCAAACAATTCTTGAGGCTATCAACCACCACAGTCAGATTGCGGAGATTCGAGCTGACGAAGTCCCGGGTGCGCAGAGTTCCTGCAACGGAGAGCGAAAAATCATCATTTAGCCGATGCAGGTAGTCAGAGGTCAGTCTCTCGTCGCGCTGATTCTCATACCATCCCTGGACCTGGATACCCATAAAAACGCCGAGCACAACGATCAGGAAATCAATCACGACTGCTGTCCAGTTTTGTTCCGTTACATGCTGAATGACGCGTCGCAGAAGCATGGTGGTTCCATGGCACGGGTTGAGCCAAATAGTACAAGAGGTTGCCCCAGTTTTGTGGACATTCGTTATTGAAAGTCCACGATCGGAACAGATTTACAAAATCCTCGGGGTCAGCGTATTTAGTCCGGCATATCAATTACTCCGCTTTTTGGAATCAGGTCTGTCCTCCGGCACCAAAAACACCCAGATGAGTTATGAAAGCCCTGGGCATATATAAAGATCATTCGGTTTGGAGTCATTAACTGTTTGGCTCGAACTGGATTTGCAGGCTGGTCGTAGTAAGCTAATTGCTGCTTCTGACTTCATTGGTTCCTGCACCCTTGGGTTACTCCGGTCTCAACCTGCTGAAAAACGCCTTCTCAGGCCATCGCAACTGGCCACGTGTTTGGCGCGACCCGGAGCCAAAGAAGCACTACGATGTGGTGATTGTCGGCGGCGGCGGGCATGGGCTTGCAACGGCTTATTACCTTGCCAGGAATCACGGCATCAAAAACGTTGCGGTGCTGGAGAAGGGTTGGCTGGGCGGTGGCAACACCGGGCGAAACACCCAGGTCAGCCGCTCCAACTATTTCTATCCTGAAAGTGGCGCTTTTTACGAGCACTCACTCAGGCTTTTCGAAAACCTGTCGCAGGAACTGAATTTCAACCTGATGTTTTCTCAACGGGGAATTCTCGCGCTGTGTCACTCACAGCACGAGATGGAACTGGCACGTCGCTGGGCCAATGCGATTCACCTGAACGGGATCGATTCGCGGATGCTGAGCCGCGAAGAAATCAAACAACGCATTCCCGAACTCAACCTGGATTGCCGGTTTCCGGTGTGGGGCGGCTTTGTCCAGGAACGCGGCGGGATCTCGCGTCATGACGCTGTCGCCTGGGGATATGCACGCGCGGCTTCTGGTCTGGGCGTCGATATCATTCAGCGCTGTGAAGTGACCGGAATGGAAACTTCCGATAGCCAGGTCCTTTCTGTCGAAACCAATCGCGGCACAATTTCAGCAGATCGGTTCGCGTTATGTGTTGCCGGTCACTCAAGCCAGCTTGCAGCCATGGCCGGTTTGAAGCTACCGATCTACAGCATTCCGCTCCAGGCGATGGTGACTGAGCCGGTCAGGCCCATTTTCAATACCGTCATGCTCTCAGCACGCATTCATGTTTATGTCAGCCAGTCTGACCGGGGTGAAATTATTGTTGGTGGAGGCGCAGATACCTACGCATCGTTTGCCCAACGCGGCAGCGCTCAGGTTCATTGGGACAATTACTCGGCGATGGTTGAGCTGCTGCCGATCTTCGGACGACTGCGCATGATGCGGCAATGGGCTGGTGTATGTGACATGGCACCGGATGTCAGCCCGATTGTTGGCAAGACATCTGTTGAAAATCTCTTTATTTCAACCGGATGGGGCACAGGTGGTTACAAGGCCATTCCAGCCGGTGGCGATACCCTGGCCGATACCATCGCCAACGATGAAACACATGAACTATTACAGCCTTTTGGTTTCGACCGATTTGAATCCGGCGCACTGATCGATGAGGGCGCTGCTGCCGGGGTAGCACACTAGTGCTTCGCATCCCCTGCCCTTACTGCGGCGTCCGCGACCAGGATGAGTTCCGCTACGGTGGCGAAGCACCCATCATCAGGCCAGCTGATCCCGACAAAGCCAGCGACAAGGAATGGGCTGATTACCTTTTCTACCGCGAAAACACCAAGGGTGCTCACCTAGAACGCTGGCTGCACACTTACGGCTGTAAACAGTGGTTCCTGATCGAGCGTGACACCCTGACACACGCAATCACCCAGGTCAGGCTGATGGACGGGGTATCAGGAGATGGCTGAATCCCAACCATTCAGGCTCGATAGTGGGGGTTTGATTGACCGCGACAAGCCGCTGCGTTTTCAATTCAACAACAAGCAATATTCCGGTTTTGAAGGCGACAGCCTGGCCTCTGCTTTGCTCGCAAACGGTGTAAAAGTGGTTGCACGAAGCTTCAAATACCATAGACCCAGGGGCATATTCACGTCAGGAGAGGAAGAACCATGTGGGCTGGTTGAAACTGGTTCCGGCAGCACCCGGGTCCCGAATGTCCGTGCAACAACGCAGCCACTGGA
>DATFLY010000116.1:0-30324 GCA_035267185.1 Lysobacterales bacterium
GGGCAAACTGCTGGCGTATAACTGCTCACCCTCATTTAACTGGAAAGCAAATCTCGATGACCTGACCATCGCGAAATTTCAACGTGAACTCGGTGCCATGGGTTACAAATTCCAGTTCATCACCCTGGCTGGTTTCCATGCACTAAATTACAGCATGCACACACTGGCGCGTGGATATCGTGAACGTCAGATGGCCGCTTATGTTGATCTGCAGGAGGCTGAATTTGCCGCCGAAGAGGTGGGCTATACCGCGACCAAGCACCAGCGTGAAGTGGGTACGGGTTATTTCGACACACTGACGCAGGTCATCGGTGGCGGACAGTCATCCCTGTCTGCCCTGGAAGGATCGACCGAAGAAGAGCAGTTCCTGAAAACGGGATAGAACCTTGGTCGCGGCCAACAGTCCGCTCCTACAAGACGTTTGATTGGGGGGAATGGGTCGCGGCTAACAGTCCGCTCCTGCAATTTTCTGTGGGAGCGGCTTCAGCCGCGACTCGCTTGTAGTTGGCCTTTAAATTTCACTAATCCGCAGACAAAAAAAGCCTGGGCCCGAAATGGACCCAGGCTTTTCGGAAAACGCCTGACTATAAAAGGTCTACAACGAGGTAGAGCACCAGGGTCAGCAACAGACCCATATGAATCACGCCTTTCACACTGGTCAATGGCCCTTGTTTGCCCACCATTCCGTTCACCTGTAGTGCCAGAACGATGGCAACAGATACGACCTTGGCCACTGTGCTGGCGGTCATCAACTGCGCAAGGTGAACACTGGATGCCATGAAAAACAGCATCGGAATCGAGAACAGGGTATTGGTGCGCGATGCCAGGCCTGCTTTAGCCAGAGCTCCGGCCGCCCTGGGGTCGGCTTCGCCGCCCTCTGCAGCCTTATTGGCCGAGGCAATGACAATTTTCTGATTGGGCCAGATGATCAGCCATACATTCAGGAACATGAGTGTTCCAAGAATGCCGCCGAGCAGGATGCCCCAGCCCATCAGTTGCTTGATGGCTAAAAGCGCAACTCCGCTGAGGAAGGTTAACATCGCACCCCATCGGAACCACCACAGGGCCCGCGGCACCAGTTTCCGGATGGCGTCTGATTTGGACGAACCGTCGGCTTCCTTGAAATACTCTCCCTGGACAAAATTGAAATACCAGAGCAGGCCGATCCAGGCCACTCCGGCCAGAATGTGAATCCATCTAAAAATAAAAGCCAGGCCATTGCTTTGCAGAAGTGCAAGTTCCACGTTTTCTATCTCCCGTTTCCCAGTTTTTACAGCCAGCACATTTTGTGACTGCTTAGCCCGATAGGGTACACCCCATGGGTATCGATCAACAAAAATTCATTGCCGGGCTAGTTCGGCAATTCAGACGCATCCACTGCCTGGCCAAAAAACAGGGCGTTGAAAAAGAGCCTTTCGCTGCCCCGCCAGAAGCCACGGAACAGGGGTGTGTTTGCAAAACGAACAACCAGGCCATCTCCGCGCTTTTCAGCGATCACTGCAGGGCCCGAAGAAAATTCTTCAAGTCGCTCGTCGCTCACATAACCGGCAAGAAGGGGGGTTTCTGAATAACGTACCGGTGTTGAATAGGGGTTTTCACTGGGCTTCAGAATCGTGGTGCCCCGGCGCATGATGGGAAGGACATTTCTCGGAAAACCAAAAGCCAGGGGATGCGAGGTATCAAGAACCGTTCCTACAATTGCTCCGCCGATAGCCAGCCGGGCACGGTCGTCGTCAAGCGAGCCATATGGCCTGGATCCGGTTAATTCTGATTCCGGCTCGCCCTGGTTTTCTGTTTCGACCTGTGTCGCACAAACCTCGGGATCATCTTCGAAACACATGCCTTCGACCCATGTCGCGCCACCACCGATGGCGATGACGATTCCGCCATCCAGTGCCCACTGGCTAATCGACTCAAGCAGGGCCGGGTCAGCGTCATCGTAACTGCCATTTGGAAGAATGATGTGGGAATAATCCGACAATGAGACACTTGCCAACCGTTCCTTTTCGACAATTGGTGTTGCAACGCCGACACGAAAATCCAGGGCAAACCAGGCCTCACCGAAGTCGTATTCGCCGATGCCCTCGCCCCCAACCAGTAAAGGATTGACGGGTCTGACGGGTTTGAAATTCTCAGATCCGAAATCCGGACCCACTGCGGTGATCGTCTGCGTGGCCGAATGGATGGCAAGCCCTGACAAAGAGGCATCCAGGAGCGTTGCATTAACCACGGGCAAAACGCTTTCGTCCTGGGTATTGGGTTGTATCAAGAGTGTTCCCGACTCGAAACCGGCAAGGCCGGCCGAGGTCTGGACTGAAAACGGTTTGATGGCAGTTCTGACCCGGGCGCCTTCCTGCAGCAGGGCCTGTAGAAGCTCGGCTGCACCCAACTGGTTCCAGGGGATCAGCCAGCCTGCAGCATCTTCTGCGGGAGGAAGCCCGCTTGATGACAAGGTTGGAACGTCGGTGCCCGGCGCCTGACGAACTGTCGCAAAAGGCAGGTTGTATGCAAGTGGCATGGTCCATGCGGAAACATCGTAGAAAGTCTCATCCTGGAAGCTGGTACGCATTTCCATCATTGCTTGCAGCAAACCGAACTGGCGTTGGCGCGCCGGTATGAACCAGGCCCCACCTGGTTCAAAAACCAGATCCCCCGCTCGGACAGGTTCACTGATTGCCTCGTATTCAATGTCGTGCATGGAAAGGAGATCAAGAAAAGCCTGGGCTCGTGCATGGTCATTATCATCACCAACCACCCAGCCGGTGAACCCGATGCGTTCCGCGGCACTGAGCTTGTCACGATAAAATGCCCGTTGATAATTTTTCAGGCGGTCCCGCAGTTCCCAGCTTCCCTGAAGTGTGGACAGAGAAACCCTGAACTGGTTGGCAACGGCCATTTGAAAAGTCTCTATGCCATTGCTTGTCGCCAGGGCCTGGCCACCGATGGCCCGTTGTTCAAACAGGATGCCGATGCTGCCATTGATGTCGGGATAGGTTGATCCTTTTCCGAAATAAAAATCATCGTAGGCTTCTTCCATGAAAATCGGCTGCCCGATATTTTCCAGCGCTTCGGCATGAAAGACTGCCAGCGCCCTGGTGAGTTCGATGTTGCCCTGGGGTGTGAGCGGGTTCTGCCTTGAGGGCACCCCCGGCTGGAAGAAAAACCCCGGATGGCCACCCTGCTCATGGTGGTCAGTCAGTACATGCGGCCGCCATTGCTGAAACTCGGCCATGCGAGCGCGTGACTCCGGATGAACCAATGGTAACCAGTCGCGGTTCAAATCAAACAGGTAATGGTTGGTGCGCCCTTCCGGCCAGCCCTGAACATATTGCCTTCTTGCAGGATCAGCGACCGGGACCTTGCCGGCATTGCTGTTTATCCAGCTGGCATTTCGGTTGAGGCCATCCGGATTGAGGCTCGGGTCAATCAATATGATGCTGCCGTCCAGGATCTCTGTCACCGCATCTGAGCGAGCGGCAGCCAGGTAATAAGCAACCAGCATGGCAGCGTTGCTGCCACTTGGTTCATCGCCATGAACGCTGTAACCGAGCCAGACCACCAGGGGTGCATCCGGATCACCATTGATGTGGGCCTGACGCATTGAGTCAACGCGATCCGCATTATCTGCAGAAGTGATGGTCAGCAGGACTGTCGGGCGTTGTTCGTGGCTGTACCCGGTAACTTTCAGCGACACGCGCTCTGAGCTTTCGGCAAGCTCATGCATGTAAGTCATTAGCTTGTCATGGCTGACGTGCCAGTCACCGACGTTCCATCCCAGGACTGACTCCGGAGTCGGAATGGCAGGGTCAGGGTCAGCATCAGCCGGCAGGTATTCTGATGCATTGCGAGGTGCTGCCAGCCCGGTTCCTGTTATTGTCAGGCAAATCGCCAGGGTAAAATATCTAATTGCGGTCATCTCTTGTCCGTTGTTCCGGGCACGGTAACCGCACATTCTATCCAAAAGCCTGAGCGGAAATTCTGCGGACATGGCATGATGCGAATTATTCGAGCCTTTCGCCACCAAAATCCCGGGATAAAAATTTACAGATGACGTTACTGCAGGTCATTGTCCTTGCTCTGATTCAGGGGCTGACCGAATTCCTGCCAGTTTCAAGTTCGGCGCACCTGATTCTCGGCGGGCTTGCTTTTGGCTGGCCGGACGAGGGGCTGGTTTTCGATGCCGCTACTCATCTTGGAACATTGATAGCGGTATTGATTTACTTTCGAAGAGATCTTCGCAGGATGGTGATGGCCTGTTTGCGTTCACCAACAAAGCCAGAGGATGTTCAGCAGCGGAGGATGGTTGGATTGCTGGTGTTAGCCAGTCTGCCAGTGCTCATGATCGGCTTTCTTGAAAGTGATTTTATTTCTACACATCTTCGCGACGCTCGTGTAATCGCCTGGGCAACCATTATTTTTGGCCTGGTCCTATGGTGGGCGGATGCTCGAGGGCCGAAAGACCTGGCAGTAGACAAAATGACAACACGTCATGCGCTGCTGATTGGCCTGGCCCAGGTGCTGTCTTTAATTCCCGGCACGTCACGCTCCGGGATCACCATCACGGCCGGGCGACTGCTTGGCCTTAATGCGTTTGAAGCGGCGCGCTTTTCTTTCCTTCTTTCCATTCCTGTCATCGCGGCCGCCGGAGCATTTGGTGCTTTGCGCGTCTGGACAGGGGCTACCGCTGTGATTTGGTCCGAATTCTGGCTTGGTGCGGCTCTGGCCGCCATCGCCGGCTGGATTTGCATTGCTGCATTCCTTGCGCTGGTCAAACGTATCGGGCTGGTGCCGTTTGTTATTTACAGGCTGGTCCTCGGGGTCTTCCTGTTATGGCTGACGTGGTAAAGCACCTGTTCGGTGCATAATGATAAGATACTTGCACAAAAATGGTGCACTGGTCTTGGCGTTGCAGTTATGCAACAGAATTAATTGGACTAAAATACTCTAAATGCACCGAAAATCTTCTAAAAGCGTGTAAATCTGACAAACATGGTCATTGTTTTCACTCGGAAAGAGTTTGAGTGATGGCACGACTTATGCATATATATACTGATCAATGCTGATACATCATTCACGGGGCGCGGGAACAAGTAACAAAACCTGTCAATCCGTATAAACGACTCAACAAAACCAAACAGAAGGAAGAAACCTCATCATGAGTGTGAAAGACATTCTCAAGAAGCTGGACAACAAGGATTACGAATTTGTCGATTTGCGATTTTGCGACACCCTCGGGAAAGAGCAGCATGTGAGTCTGCCGATCGGGGAGATTGACGAAGACTTTTTTGAAGACGGAAAAATGTTTGATGGTTCATCGATAGCCGGCTGGCAGGGCATCAATGAATCAGACATGGTGCTGATGCCTGACCCCGATACGGCAGTTCAGGACCCATTCTCAGAGCGTAAGACCTTGCTGTTGCGCTGCGATGTGCACGATCCGGACACCATGGAGCCTTATGCTCGCTGCCCCAGGTCACTGGCAAAGCGGGCCGAGGCATACCTGCAGGCATCGGGTGTTGCCGATGAAGCATTTTTTGGGCCGGAGCCGGAGTTTTTTGTCTTTGACGACGTTCGATACAGCAATGATCTTCATGGTTGCTCATACCGGGTCGATTCGGAAGAAGGTGCGTGGAATTCCCCCACCGAATACGAGGGTGGAAACACCGGCCATCGACCTGGGGTCAAGGGTGGATATTTTCCGGTTCCTCCGGTCGATTCACTGCATGATCTTCGCGCCACCATGTGCGTGGTCATGGAGAAAATGGGCATCAGTGTAGAGGTCCATCACCATGAAGTTGGCACGGCTGGTCAGTGCGAAATTGGAACGCGATTTGCACCTCTGACACGCAAGGCCGATGAGCTCCTGATGCTCAAATATGTGGTGCATAACGTTGCACATGCGGCCGGTCATACAGCCACTTTTATGCCCAAGCCACTGGTGGGCGACAATGGATCAGGCATGCACGTGCACCAGTCGATCGCGCGTGATGGCAAAAACCTGTTTTCCGGCGACGGATACGGTGGATTATCAGAAACCGCATTGCACTACATTGGCGGTATCTTCAAGCATGCGCGGGCCATCAATGCATTTTCGAATGCCACGACCAACAGTTACAAACGCCTGGTGCCCGGTTTTGAAGCCCCGGTGGTTTTGGCTTATTCAGCCCGAAATCGTTCGGCCTCCTGTCGCATTCCCTTTGTGAATAACCCCAAGGGACGCAGGATAGAGGTGCGTTTCGGCGATGCTGCCGGAAATGGCTACCTGATCTTTGCTGCCATGCTGATGGCTGGTCTCGATGGCATCGCCAACAAGATTGACCCGGGATCACCTATGGACAAGGATCTTTATGATCTGCCGCCGGAAGAGGAAAAGGGGTTGCCAACAGTTTGTCACAGCCTTGACCAGGCCCTTGATGCACTGGATGCTGACCGCGAATTTCTGAAGGCGGGTGGTGTATTCAGCGACAATCTGATTGACGGCTACATCGCACTGAAAATGGAAGAAGTGACGCGTTTCCGCAAGAGTACTCACCCAATCGAGTTCGATATGTATTATTCTTTATAGGGACTTCAGGGCAATTATGCGCCGACATGCTGGCGGATAATCAACCTGTTGTTCCTTGAGTCACCGGGGGCGGAGCGGGGCAGTTGGATGACCCGCTCCGATGACCCGAATGTGAATGGAGAAAGGAATATGTACAAGGGACTGATTATTACGCTCAGCATTGCGCTGATGGGACTGGCAACAATCGAGCCGCTCTGGGCTCAGGTTTACAAGGTTGTTGATGAAAATGGCAACGTCACCTACACCGATGAGCCACCCAAAGACGGCACTCCGGAAATGGTGCTGCCGGAAATTTCTGTTATCGAATCTGATTATGAGCCTGAGCCGTCTGTTGCTGACCAGGCAACTGCCGATGGCACCGGTGATGCAACTGGCGATGAGGAAGAAGCCTTGTCGCCGCGAGAACTCCGCGGCATGTTCAAGGATTTTCGCATCCTGACGCCAGAGCCAGAAGAGACCTATTGGGGTACTGCCAATACGGTTGTTGTCAGCTGGGGTGCCAGCACGCCTTACGAGAAAGGCATGTCGGTCTCAGTGGTGCTTAATGGCGCAGCCCAGGAAGCATCCCCAACCGGTAACGTGATGGCAACCCTGGACCGCGGGGAACACAAGGTATATGCGGTTTTGATGGACGAAGGCGGGACCCGGATTGCCACATCTGAAACTGTTACTTTTTATGTCCAGCAGGCCACGATCAGAACCAACCGAAGATAGGCATTCTGATCGCTGCTCGTATGTCACGTGAAGTCTGAAGCAGTTCAGGAAGAGGGCATCCTCGATTTTCTTGATTCGGCTGTTATCAGGCTGGATGCGAGTGGGCACATTGTTGAACTGAATACTGCAGCGACGCAATGTATCGGTGTGGGAAAGGCGCGTGCGCACGGCCGGTCTCTGACCGAACTGGCAGATTTCCCAACAGAACTGCAGGAGGCGCTGCGGTCTCTTTCAATTCAGGAAAGAGGGCTGCACTTTCAGGAACTGCAACTCAACGGGCAGTATTACGATTGCAGCATTCAGTTTTTCGATGACGGCGGAGCACTTCTTGAGCTACACAATCTGCGTTGGGAGCTTCAGCGTTCAAGGTTGCAAAGAAGTGAAATCCAGGCGGGCCTGATGAAGCTTCTCAGCCGCAACCTCGGTCACGAAATTCGAAACCCGCTGGGTGGTATCAGGGGCGCAGCTCAAATGCTGGCCAATGAGCTGGAAACAGACCTGGAATTGCCAGAGCTTGCAGAGTTATCGCGAATGATCATGCGAGAGTCCGATCGGATCGAGGAATTGATTGCCCGTTTCGGCCAGCCAAGGCTGGAGCTGGTGGAAAGTGATTTCTACCCGTTGGTCGCCGAGGTGATTGAGCTGGTCCAGGTTGAATTTGGTGTTGCTGTGACCATTGAGCGCGATTTCGATCCGAGCCTTCCCCCGGTTGTGATCGATCCTGGCGCGGTCCGGCAAATACTGCTCAATCTGTTCAGAAATGCCTGCCAGGCCGGGTGCGGCAGGATTCTGTTGCGAACGCGTATTTCACATGAGCCGACTCTGCTTCAGTCCCCTTCGCCTGTGCTGCGCGTGGATGTCGAGGATGATGGAGTCGGTGTTCCGGCAGCATTAAGACCCCTGCTGTTTTTGCCTTTGATGACAGGCCGTCGTGATGGGACTGGCCTCGGCCTCGCGCTGGCCCAGCAAGTAGCCGCTGCACATGGTGGAATTCTCAACTACGAACCCAGGGTTGAAGGCGACGATGAAGCAGGCAGTCGGTTTACGATTCTGCTGCCCATCCTGCCGGCACTCCATGAGTAACAGCGCGACCATCTGGATCGTTGATGATGACCAGACCATCCGCCTGGTCCTGGAGCGAGCGCTCGGGCGTTGCGGCTTTCAAACGCGCCTGTTCGAAACAAGCGGGGCCGTGATTGCGGAAATCAAGAACCAGGTTCCACAAGCCATCATCACGGACATACGTCTGCCCGACGCTGACGGACTTTCAATTCTTCCAATCCTGAAGGAGCTTGATTGCGACGTTCCTGTTATTGCAATGACCGCTTTCTCCGATCTTGACCAGGCGGTGGCTGCATTTCAGCAGGGTGTGTTCGATTACCTTTCCAAGCCATTTGATCTTGACCAGGTGATATCGGTTGTAGAGCGTGCAGTGGCCGACGTCAAAATCCCGGTGCAGCCAGCTGCCCAACCCACTGAAAACCAGCTGCTGGGAGATTCCCCGGCGATGCAGGAAATTTTCCGTACGATCGGTCGTCTTTCGCATTCCGATATCAGCGTGCTGCTGACCGGGGAAACCGGCAGTGGCAAGGAGCTTGTAGCCAGGGCGCTTCATCATCACAGCCCGCGCAGCTCGGGTCCGTTCGTGGCGATTAATACCGCTGCAGTTCCGTCTGAACTTCTCGAATCAGAGCTCTTTGGTCACGAGCGAGGCTCGTTCACTGGTGCACATGCCCGTCGTGTGGGAAGGTTTGAAGAGGCTGCCAACGGTACCCTGTTCCTGGATGAAATCGGCGATATGCCCCTGCCCTTGCAAACGCGCTTGCTAAGGGTTCTGGCAGAACGTGAATTCCACCGGGTGGGTGGTCGCGACCTTTTGAAAGCTGACGTTCGTGTGATTGCCGCCACCCATCAGAACCTGGAAGAGAAAATTGATTCCGGCGCGTTTCGGGAAGATCTCTATCACAGGATCAACGTCATTCACATTGCACTACCTCCGTTGCGACAGCGATCTGAGGATGTTGGTTTGCTGGCTGAACACTTTATGCAAAGGGTGGCTGCTGAGCTTGGCCTTGAAGAGAAAAGACTTCGACCTGAAACGCTCGGTCTGCTCAGCGCATACAAATGGCCTGGCAATGTCAGGCAGTTATTGAATATTTGCCGTCAGTTGTGTGTCATGGCGCCGGGTGAGCAGATTTTTCCGCAGGACCTTCCGATTGAATTCCAGCGCGGTCAGCGAATCGAGAACGGTAAGGAATGGAGTGAGCGACTCAGGGTATGGGCGCAGCAAGAGCTGCAGGCCGGCGGAAATAACCTGATGGGTCGGGCAACTTTCGAGCTTGAAGGCGTTTTGATGGAAGCTGCGCTTGCAGCTACCCGGGGGCAGCGTCAGAAAGCAGCAAAAGCGCTTGGTGTCGGCCGCAATACCCTGACGCGCAAAATCAGGCAGCACGCAGACCCTGAAGATGAGAGCAAGTCCGGAGTCACCGGGGATTAAGACACTTCAAGCCAGAATGTGACCGGCCCATCATTAATCAGGCTGACTTTCATATCGGCGCCGAATAGACCGGCTTCGACTGGACTGCTGGTTTTCTGCGCAATCTGAAGCATGTATTCGAACAGGCGTTTTCCATCTTCAGGCGATGCTGCAGAGGCAAAGCTGGGGCGATTTCCCTTGTTGGTATTGGCGGCCAGCGTGAATTGTGGAACCAGCAATAATTCGCCTTCGACCTGAGACAGGTTCAGATTCATCCTGTCATCAGCATCAGGGAAGATCCTGTATGAAAGAATACGCTCCAGCAATCGATCCGCTTGTTGCGTGGTGTCTTCACGCTGAACAGCGACGAGAGCGAGGATGCCTTTTCCAATGCTGGAAAGCTCTTGCCCGTTAACATGTACAGCCGCTTCCGTTACTCTTTGCAACAATGCAATCACATTTTTCCCCACTTTCAGCCCTAATCGCCAGCAGTATTTTAACAGTGGCGTTGGCATCCCCCCGGGCAACTGGTTGCAGCTTCTAGCTGTACGCTGAATCTCTTGGGCCTGTTCTTCATCAAGTCATTTCTCAGGTTGCTGAGCTGGCTGCCGGCCGGCGGTCCCTACTGGCTCGCACGGCGACTTGCATCATTATGGATGCGGTTGTCGCCGCGAAAACATCAAACGACCATCAGGAACCTCGAGATGTGTTTTCCCGATCTCGACACGGATGAACGACAAGCCCTGATTCGTGAAAGCTTCGTGCACTACGTGGCGGCGGTTCTCGAGGCCGGACACAACTGGTATTCACCGGTCGAAAGCCTCAGGGCCCGGTGCGATGAAGTGGTCGGGCAGGATCAATTTGATGCTGCGCTGGCGACGGGCAAAGGAGTCATGCTGCTGGCGCCTCACTGCGGTGCCTGGGAGTACCTGGGAATTCATCTGCAGCACATTCCTGAATTCGCGATTCTGTACAAGCCGCCGGAGGACCCCCGGCTCCACCAGGCGCTCGTGGAGCGTCGTAAACGCGCCGGTGGCACCATGATTCCGGCCAATCCTGGTGCGGTCCGTTCCTTGTTTGCCCACCTGAAAAAGGGTGGCAGCGCAGGCGTGCTGCCGGACCAGGACCCGTCAAAAGGCCAGGGCCGATTTGCACCTTTCTTCGGGGTTCCTGCATTCACAGGCGTGCTGGCGCCAAGGTTGGCCAACAAGACCGGCTGTCATGTCTTTTTCGGAGTGTGTGAGCGCTTGCCGAAGGGGCGCTACCGGATTCATTATCTTCGGGCCGATGAAACCGTGGGTGGGGATGATCTTGATGCGGCTGTCGCAGGGGTCAATAGAGGCGTGGAACAATGCGTGCGAATTGATCCCGCTCAGTACCTGTGGAGCTACCGTCGCTTCAAGACCCGGCCGGAGGGCGAACCCCCCTTCTACCAATA
This sequence comes from Lysobacterales bacterium, assembly GCA_035267185.1. Classification (GTDB taxonomy): domain Bacteria; phylum Pseudomonadota; class Gammaproteobacteria; order Xanthomonadales; family SZUA-36; genus JAUIBE01. Next base: position 11,194 of record DATFLY010000116.1, read on the forward strand.
ACCTGTCATGTCGGGAAAGCAGACGACTTTTGGCAGCCATCGGCGAACCTGGCCAAAGAATAAAATGCGATTCTGCGGTTGAGCTTGAATCAAGCGCTGAGCATTGGGCTGGGCCTCCGCACGATGTTGATCTCATTTTGATTGACACGCTCGATCAACCAGTACGGAGGGCGAGCCTTCCTTGTACCAGTAACGTTGCCAATTGTGTGAGGGGTGTTTGATTTGCAACCCTCGACGGGATGGACCCCGGCGCGGAGCCTACAGGGAAGTATTTACGGCGTGTTGCAAATTGAACACCCCTTGCGCAATCGAAGCGATCATTTGTCCAGCCGTCGCAAGAACACACCCATCTCTTTCTCAGCCTGCTTGTCACCATTTTCCTTCGCTGCCTCAATACCCGACTGCCAGGCCTCGCGAGCACCCTCGATGTTGTCCAGGCGAAGCCGTACCTTTCCAAGCTGCTTCCAGGCAGCAGTGTAGGCGGGTTCCATTTCGACAGCTGCGGCCAAGTGTTCTTCCGCCTCTACCGGGATGTCATCCTGGAGCAGGGAATTGGCTATCGTGACCCGCAACAGCGCACTGTCGCGATCCGTTCCGATCAGGTTCTTGAGACTTGCTGCATCCATACAGGCCTTACCATTTAACCTTTCCAGTAAGTGGGCGTTATCAGGACAAACAGCGTATAAATTTCGAGCCTTCCCAGCAACATGGCAATGGCAAGAACGATTTTGGATGGGTCATTGAGATTGGCGTAGTGAGGGCCTGCCTCACCCAGTGCCGGGCCGAGGTTGGTAATGCAGGCTGCCACAGCCGAAAAGGCTGTAACGGTGTCCACCCCGGTTGCTGCGAGCAAGACGCTCATAAAAACGAAGCTGGCAATGTAGAGGAAGAAAAACCCCCAGATGGCATCCATCACGGTAGGAGATGTGGTCAGCCCACCGTACTTAATCGGGATGACCGCGCGCGGGTGGATCAGGCGCCGGATTTCTCTTGCCGCCTGCCGATAAAGCAGGATGGTTCGAATCACCTTCATGCCACCAGCGGTACTTCCGGCACAACCACCGATAAAGGCAATCAGGATCAGGCCAAGCGGCACGAAACCGGTCCATTGGTAAAACGGTGCAGTCGTAAAGCCGGTTGTGGTCAGCGCAGAAAACACCTGGAAGGTGCCATACCGGAACGCTTCTGTGAGTGAATCGTAAGCACCACTTAAGAACAGGGCCATGCTGGCAAGAAAAGAGATTCCGAACAGGAGACCGGCGTACACCCTCAATTCAGGATCGACAAAGTAAGACTGCATGCTGGCATGTCGCCAGGCGGTGAAATGAAGCGCGTAATTAATGCCTGAGATCGCCATAAAGGTCATGGCAATCACCTCAAGTTCGACACTGTTCCAATAGCCCATGCTGGCCTCATGGGTGGAAAATCCACCGATGGCAACCGTGCTGAAAGCATGTCCTATGGCATCGAACAATTGCATACCGCCCAGCCAGTAGGCAAACGCGCAAACGACGGTGATGCCGACATAAATCAGCCACAGGGCCTTGGCCGTCTCCGTAATTCGGGGAGTCAGTTTTGAATCCTTCATTGGTCCGGGGGTTTCTGCGCGAAACAACTGCATGCCGCCGACCCGGAGCATGGGTAGAATCGCGACCGCCAGAACAATAATACCCATCCCGCCCAGCCACTGAAGCTGCTGGCGATAATAGAGGATGGCCCGCGGCAGGTTGTCGATCTGTGTGAATATCGTTGCGCCCGTGGTTGTGAGGCCAGACATCGATTCAAACAATGCATCGACGTAGGTGAGGCTTGGTTGTTTAAGGAGAAGGAACGGGATTGCTCCCACCAGAGCCAGCACCAGCCAGCTCAGTACCACCACTAAAAAGCCCTCTCTCAGGCGCAGTTCCTGGCTCGTCGAACGCACCGGAAGAAAAACTGCCATCCCGATGATGATCAGGATGACGGCAGGCAACAGGAACAACATGACTGTGTCGTCGTGATACCACCAGGAGACCAGGGCTGGGGGCAGCATCATCAGGCTGGATGCCGCGATCAGGAATCCAACCACTTTTTGTACTGCCGGGTTGATCATGCGAATGATGTATCCCTTGCGTTTCTAGACGAAGGTCGCTTCGACCTGGAACAAAAGCTCGATCGCGGGAATGTGCTTCTTGTCGGGAACAAACAGGATGACGTGATCATTCTCCTGAATCACGGTGTCGTGATGAGCAATAATCACATCATCCCCGCGCACCATTGCCGGAATGGTGGTGTCCTCCGGAAGGTCGATCTCATCGATTCGGCGCCCGACCACCTTCGATGACCGTATATCACCAAGCGCAACGGCCTCGATGGCTTCCGCGGCACCCTGGCGAAGCGCATGCACGCGTTCCATATTCCCGCGACGAATATGGGTCAGCAGGGCACCGATGGTGACCTGCTGCGGAGAAACAGCAATATCAATGCTGCCCGATTCGACAAGGTCCACGTAGGCTGGACGATTGATCAGTGCGATCACTTTCGCTGCGCCCATCTTCTTGGCCAGCATGGCAGAAAGAATATTGGCCTCGTCATCGTTGGTCAGTACGCAATAGACATCAGCTGAATCAATGGTCTCCTCGCGAAGCAGGTCTTCATCTGCGCAATCGCCCACGATGACGATGGCCTTTTCAAGGTCTTCGGCGATGGACTCCGCGATTTCCGGGTCGCGTTCAATGACCTTTACATGGTGACCACGTTCCAATCGCTTGGCGAGATTGGCGCCGATATTGCCACCACCACCCAGGACAATCCGCCGCGCAGGTCTTCCCAGGGGGCGGAATTCTTTCATGATGGTCTGGATGTGCCTGCTGGCTGCAAGGAAGAACACAATGTCGTCTTCCTCGATCAAGGTTCCACCATCGGGAATGATGGTTTCATCGTCCCGATAAATGGCCGCCACTCGCGCCTCTGTGCCGGCCGGCATGTGGTTTTTCAGTGTATGAAGGCGGTGACCCACCAATGGTCCGTCCCGGTAGGCACGTGTCGCCACCAGCTGAGCCCTGCCTTCTGCAAAATCCAGAACCTGCAGGGCGCCCGGATATTCAATCAATCGCGAAATATAGTTGGTCACCAGCTGCTCAGGGCTGATCAGAACGTCAACCGGGCAGTGATCGCGCTCAAACAACCTGGCGTGATCCATGTATTCCGAAGAGCGAATCCGGGCCACCCGGGTCGGTGTGTTGTAGAGCGTATAGGCAACCTGGCAGGCGGTCATGTTGACCTCGTCCAGGCTGGTCAGGGCGATGACCAGGTCAGCATCCTCGATACCGGCACGAACCAGCACCCGTGGATGCGAAGCAAAACCGTTGACTGCCCGAATGTCGAGGCGATCCTGCAGTTCCTTCAGACGCCTGTTGTCGATATCAACGACGGTGATGTCATTGTCTTCCCGGGAAAGGGCATGGGCCACGCTTGATCCGACCTGGCCGGCGCCCAGGACTACAATTTTCATGTCTTTTCTCCCTGGCGGACCACCGCTTTGGGATCAATACTCAGCGCCCGCAGTTTGCGATACAGGTGGGTACGTTCCATGCCCACATTTTCGGCCAGCTTGCCAACGCTGCCATCCACTTTTCCGAGCTGGTAGATGAGATAGTCCCTTTCAAATGCCTCACGAGCCTCCCGCAAAGGGAGGTCAAAAATTTCCGGGTGCGAGGGCGCCATGCGGCTGGGTTTGACCGGGTTGCGACTGAGTGCTTCCTCGACCTCGGTCACGGAGATTTCACCCTCGCCACCGAGAATCAAAAGTTGTTGAACCAGGTTTTTAAGCTCACGAACATTGCCCGGCCAACTGTGGTTTCTCAATCGGTTCTGAGCCGGCAGTGAGACTGGTCGGTAGGGTAAATTCTCGTGGTCGGGAAACCACTCGCAAAAATAGGTCAGCAGGTCCGGAACATCCTCCGCCCGGTCCCGCAATGCCGGAATGTGAAGTGGCAACACGTTCAGGCGAAAATACAATTGCTCAAATTCTGCATTCGACTCCGAAAGGGATCCCAGGTCCGGATCGCCGGTGGCGATCAGCCTGGGGGGTATTCCCGGGTCATTGTCCTGGCTGGCCTGTTCATTGGCCTCAAGTGCCTGATAAATGGCCTTCATCGCCGATTCCGGGAGGTCCTGGACATCAGGAATGTACAAACTCCCTCCGGTTGCCTGGGTAAACATCCCGGATTGTTCGTCATTGAAGTAAGTGGCCGCATCATTGGCGGCCAGGGTACAGTGATCTATGGCGATGAACGGGCCATCCCGACCGCTGCGATGGTGAATGAAGCGTGCCAGCATTTCACGGCCTGATCCACTCTCGCCTGTAATCAGCACGGGCGAACTGTGTTGTGCCGCCTGGGCTGCCTTTTCTCGTAGTTCGCTCATGCTGGCGCTGTTTCCCACCGGTTCAATAATGGCCTTGGCGGCAATTTTTGACTGAATGGCAGGCGCTTCTCGGTCTTCGAGTGAGGTGCTGACGATAGAAAGAAGCCGGGCCAGCGAAATGGGTTTCTGTACAAAGTCCTGGGCCCCCAGGCGTGTTGCTTCAATGGCTGTTTCAACTGAACCGTGACCCGTCATGATCACGACAGGGCAACCAAGGCCGCCTTTTGACCATTCTTTCAGCAACGAGATGCCGTCAATGTCAGGCATCCAGATATCCAGCAGGACAAGGTCCGGCTCGTCACGCGTGAATGCCAGGCGTGCGGCGGCTCCGTCCTCTGCCACGGTGACCGAATAGCCTTCATCTTCAAGGATCTCGGAAACCAGCGACCGGATATCAGGTTCGTCATCGACGACCAGGATATGAGCTTGAGACATGTGTACCGGTTAAGCCATGGGGTTGTTGTATCCGCGCAACAGCTTACTCTCTTTAAGCCTCACCCGGAAGGGTTGCATGAGATGGCTGGCTGAATGTGGCCTGGCAGAGTGTTCAACTGTCTTCAGAACCACTTGTGATCGCACCATCCGGCCTGCTGATCTGATTCTGGCCATCTTCGGCACCGGCGTCCAGAGGAATGGTAATCACAACCTGCGCTCCGCCACTTTCAGGATTTGAAATCGCCAGTTGTCCGTTGTGTTCTGAAACAATTTTTCGACAAATCGCAAGGCCCAGCCCACTCCCGTTTTGCTTGTGAGACACGTACGGCTGGAACGGTTGTTCCAGGACTTTCTCAGGAAAACCCGGGCCATTGTCTGAAATATTCAGGTGTAGCTCAGGTTGGCCTTTGTCCTTATGCACCCTGGTTTTGATCGTGATCAACACTGGCTTGTCGGAAGCCTGGCTCGCATTGCGAATCAGGTTGTGAAGCATCTGGCGCAAACGTCCCTCGTCGGCAGTCAGGCCACCAGGACCAGGACAAAGGTCGAGTTTGAACTCTGCCGAGGTGTCGCCCTGCTGGTAAAGTGAAACCACTTCGCCAACAAGTTCATCCAGGAGAATGGGTTGGCGCGAGAGAACCGGTTCAGCCGCATAATCACCAAAAGCATCGACCATTCGCCTCAGCGCGTCGACCTGGGAAACGATGGTTCCGGATGCCCTTCGCACCAGGTCGCCATCGGCCTGTTCAAGCTTGTCGGCCAGCTTCAATTGCAACCTTTCAGCAGCCAGGCGAATAGGCGTCAGCGGGTTCTTGACCTCATGAGCCAGGCGGCGTGCCACCTCCGCCCATGCAGCCTCGCGCTGAGCCTGGTTAAGTACGGTGACGTCATCGAATACAATCACCTGTCCCTGCTTGACGTCTCTGCCAGCATCCAGTGATTGTGCTGCTGACTGAGGCTCAAGCAGTGGTACGCGCGTACCACGCATCAGCAACACCAGTGGCGATTTCGGCGTATTGATCCGAATTTCCTGTTGCCAGTCATTGCGTCCGCGAGCCACCTGGTGACGAATGGCGCTAACGAATACCTCAAGTTGTGGGGCAAGCCCTGGAATGTCTCCCAGGTGGATTCCGGCGACGCCTTTCCCGGCGAGTCCAAGCACATCCAGGCACGCATCATTGGCGGTCAGAATCCGTTCAGATTCATCAAGCGTCAACACACCTGATGAAAGGTTGCCCAGTACGGACTCAAGCAGCTCTCCCTGGGCTTGCAGATCTGCACGGCTGCTCTCGGCAGCCTGGCTGGCTGCTCGCAAAGCCTGGGTCATGTCATTGAACGAGCTGACAAGGAAGCCGATTTCGTCATCCGGGCCGGCAGCGACCTCCTGGCCCAGGTCTCCGTCAGCAACCTTGTGGGTGGCATCAGACAATCGGTATAGCGGCGCCACCATTCGACGAGCGGCATGAAGCGCTGCCAGCATCGCCAGCAGCACCGAAAGCAACAGCACGAGGGTCAGGACCAGCACAAAGCTTTGCTGAAGGGATTCCCTCAGGAAGGCGACGTTTCTATAGCGGACGTACTCTCGTTCGATCGAGCTCGTCAGAGACGATAACGCTGGCGGAAGAGGATAGCTGGCGACAAGAAATCGCTCTGTGCTGTTTGAAAACCTTGATGGCAGTCGCTGAATCACCGAGATCTGTAAAACCCCGTCTGAATCAGGTTCAAGCGCTGCATACTCTCCGTTGAAACTGTCCCGCGCCTGCAGGAGAGCAAAGTCTCCGGGCCGCTGGGGCAACCCGGTCAGGGCGTTGATGTTGGCAGTGGCAACCAGGTTTCCGTCGGACTCAACAACAGATAATTCCGTTGGTCCGGCAGAGCGCACATTTTCAAGCAACTCACGACGCAGCAGTTCACCCCCTTCAGGCAGGCCACCCACATCGAGAGCGATGTCGCGTAACTGGTTACGTACTTCAAGGGTCCGGTTATCCAGGAAAGCCTGCCCCAGTTCCAGTGAATCTGCGAGCGCATCTTCCACGTTCACATCAAACCAGTTGTCGATGGCGCGCGTCAGAACATATGCGGAAAAGGCAAAAACAAGCAGCGCCGGGGGGAGGGATAACACCAGGAAATTTCGAACCCAGCGTGCGGTGAGCCTGGCGCCTGGTACTTCCTGGTGAACGTTTCGCACCAGCTGCACGATGCGATAAATGATTGAGCTGGCCAGAATCAAGAGCGCCACGATGGTGGCAACCAGCACCTCATCAAAATATTCGCTGATGCCCTCTGCATCTTTCTGCAATCCACCCGTAAGAAACAAAGCCACCAGCAGCGTGACAAGTATGGCCAGTATTGGCAGGGTTCTTGAGGCGAACCTTTTCAGACGGCTTTTCACGATTCAGCTTTAATTTCAAAATCCTGGCTGACCCAGCCGGAATCATGAGCCCATTGCGAAGAGAACAACATGGGTAGTTGCATTGGGCCGGGCATGCTGCCCCGATCCAGTTGGCTGCGCAAGCTCAGGTTGTACTGACCCGGCCCATCAGAAATGTCATCAAGCTGCCAGTCAATCGAGGCCATTTCGGCAATGATGTGACGCAACCTGGGGTAAGTCCTGGGCTGATCATCAGGTAAAGGCCCAGATAGCTGAAACCGATCGCTCAGTGGCAGGTACTGAATTTCATAGAAAATGGATTCGTCCTTGGTAGCAGACCACTGACCGGACTTCTGAAGAGCCATGTCTACCCTGATTTTCAGGGGAACGCCATTGCGCAACGCGGCCCGCGCGTCGCCGCTGAGGCGAATGTCCTGCCTGGCTTCAATCCTGATGCCAGCCGGGCTTGCTGTCACGTTCAGGTCAGACAAGCGTATTCCAAAGTCCTGCCTGGATGGCGCACAGGCCGTTGCGACCAGCGCCAGTGACAAACAGCACGGAAAATGCCAACTGGCGGAGCGCCTGCGATCAGGATTTGCGGAAACGTGCGTAATAGAACCCATCCATATTGAACTCGCCCGGCAAAATCTGACAACCATGACCGGCACGCCGACCATAACCCGTCTCAAGCGGCAGAGGTTCAGCGTCAGGGTGGTTTTCAATGAAATGACTGGTTTGCTCACTGTTTTCTACTCTCAATACAGAGCAGGTTGCGTAAACAAGGATACCGCCGGGTTTAAGCAGGGGCCAGAGAGACTGCAGCAAGCCGGCCTGTGCTTTTACAGATTCCTCCACTTGTTCGGGGGTTCGGATCCACTTGATTTCAGGATGTCGGCGGATCACCCCGGTTGTCGTACATGGCGCATCAAGCAAAATACGATCAAACGCCACCTGGTCCCACCAATCGTCGACATTTTGCGCTTCTGCAGCGATGACTTTCAGGCGCTCAGATTCCGAATAACCGAGGCGGGCGGCATTCTCTTTCAGTCGCTCGAGACGAGCGCTGCTGCGATCTAAAGCAACGATGCAGGTGTCAGGGGTGCCCTCAAGGATATGACATGTTTTACCCCCTGGGGCGGCACAGGCATCCAGTATCCGCTGACCAGGCTGAGCTTCCAGCCAGTCAGAGGCAAGTTGCGCTGCCGGATCCTGCACGGACCAGAGCCCTTCACTGAAACCTGGAAGACGACTCACAGGGGCTGGCGGAATGACTTCGATTGCATCGTTTGCTTGCTGATGTTGCCTGGTCTCAAAACCAGCCTGACGGAGTTGATTGGAGACAGTCTCGGGTTCTGCGCGTGCCCGGTTTATCCTGAGCCACATCCCGGCCTGCTGATTATTGGCTTCCAGGATGGCTTTCCATTCCTCGGGCCAGTCAGCTTGAATCGCATTTACCAGCCATTCAGGGTGTGCATAGCGATCAACTTGCTGATCCAGTCGTTCCAGCCACTGGACTTTTTCGCGCTGGAATCGGCGCAGCAAGGCATTGATCAGGCCGACCGCCCAGGGTTTCCCAAGTCGGCGGGCACACTCCGCGGTTTCATTGACCGCTGCATATTCAGTGGATTCGTCTTTCCACAGCTGGAAAAGACCGATCAGGATCAGCACATGAATGTCATGATCACGGGCTTTCAGCGGGCGTTTCAGTAAATGTGAAGCCAGCCAGTCCAGCGCGCCAAACCAGCGCAGAACCCCATATGCAAGATGGCGGGAAAAGGATTTGTCACGGGATTCAAGCACATCCTGGTGGCCATTAACGCCAAGGGCATCTCCCAGATTAACGCCCCGTCTGAGAACTTTCGAAACCGTCTGAGCAGCCAGAATCCTGGGGTCATTGCCTCGTTTCACGGGCAGTATTCGTTCATCGGCTATCTGGCGCCTTCGACAGGTTCTGCTGACCCCAGGGTCAGCAGATAGGAATACAGATCATTGATCTCGGTGTCCGTGAAGTGTGAAAAGCGACCCTGGGCAACCTCCCCCATCAGTCCCAATTCACGATCGCCGATGGCTTTTCCTGTGCGCATAAGGGTTTGAAAATCTTCCGGTGAATATGCTGTGGCAACGATCAGGTCGGGCATCCCGAATCCGGGAGACCCGCGTAGATCTTCGCCGTGGCACTCGGTGCATACGGTGATGGCCAGGTACTCGCCACGATGCTCGGCAGTCGGGCCACCCGGCCGCAGTCGTTCAGCCTGGTGGTCGATTTTTTCAGAGGCAAGTATGGTGCCCTCTGAACGTTTGAACTGATAGATCATCAGGCGGCCAATGGGGTTCAGATGCGTTTCGGGCAGGTCCTCGTCTCCCGGATCCAATGACCGCAGGTACGCCAGGATAGCGCCCAGGTCCTCATCACTGAGGTGGTAAAACATGCTCGACGGCATGGGCAAAAGGACACTGGTGCCGTCCGGCCTGACGCCATGTCGCACCACGCGCTCAAAATCCTCGGTGGAATATTGTTGCGCAACCCTGACTGCATTCGGAGCAACAATCTGGCTGCCGCCGGGAAGCTCGAAAAACACCCGGCCGCGGGAGTCAATGCCGTGGCACCCGCCGGCACAGCCTCGAATTCTTGCCAGACGTTCACCTTCGGCAATGGCTTCATCCCCTGTTGGAACTTCGATTGCCCGGGTCGGTACATCAAAGGACCGGTTCAGATCACGGCTGATAATGACATTGATAACGGTTGCCGCAATGATTGCAAGGGCCAGTACGCCTCCAAGCAAGTATCCTGCCCACTTCAGTGTGGTCCTGATCCACATTTTTGACACCCCGGCGGAACGACGATTTGAATGCAGCTAAGTATAGTCCAGGTTGCGCGGAAGGGCCGGGTGCGCATTGATATAGTCTTTCGCCGGAATTCGGCGCCCACCGGGCCGCTGTAATTCGATCAGCCGTAAAGCGCCGTCACCTGTGGCTACCAATATGCCTGCCGGGTCCACTTCAAGAATGTCGCCGGGCCGGCCGATACATCGTTGCCCGGTGGTTTCAGCTTTCCATATGCGAGTGCGCTCGTCATCAATCATGCACCAGGCAACAGGCCAGGGATTAAATGCCCGTATTCGCCGCTCGAGCGCTTGTGCTGGCTGGTTCCAGTCCAGTTCGGCTTCGTTCTTGCTGAGTTTGCGTGCGTAAGTGACTCCGGAGTCCGGCTGTTCCTCTGGCGACGGTAATCGCCCCTCTGTGAGCATTTGAAGGCAGTGCAAAAGGGCCTCGGATCCGGCTTCAGCCAGTCGGTCATGGAGCGAACCACCGGTTTCTTCATCAAGAATGTCGATGGTCTGGCGATGTATAACAGGCCCGGTATCCAGCCCTTCATCCATTTGCATGATGCATACCCCTGTTTCCTGGTCACCAGCCTCGATTGCCCGCTGGATGGGTGCAGCGCCACGCCATCGGGGCAGGAGCGATGCATGGATGTTCCAGCAACCAAGGCGCGGAATCTGAAGAACTTCCGCGGGCAAAATCAGCCCGTAAGCAACAACAATCATGAGGTCAGGCTCAATATCCCGCAGAGGGCTGATTGCCTCCCGGTCCCGGAAAGACCGAGGTTGCTGGACCGGGATGGCTTCATCCAGTGCCAACGCCTTGACCGGGCTGGCGGTCAGTTTTCTGCCGCGACCAGCAGGTCGATCGGGTTGGGTGAAGATGGATTCAGGGCGAAAACCGCCCTTCAGCATCCGTGCAAGTGGAACCGCCGCAAACTCCGGGGTTCCCGCAAAGACGATTTTCACAGGTTTCCCGCCATGCAGGAATACGGTTCGATTGACTCGATATTCACTGGGCTGCGTTGTCCCTGAGGGCATTGCGCCGCTGTTTTTCCAGCTTTTTCCTAACCATGCGACGTTTCAAAGGAGAAAGATAGTCCACGAACAGCTTTCCTTTCAGGTGGTCCATTTCATGCTGAAGGCAAATGGCATGCATGCCTTCAAGTGAGCGTTCGAAAAACTCGCCGTGCTTATCCTGGGCGCGAACCCTGATCTGTTCTGCGCGGCTGACATCGGCATAAATGCCCGGAACAGACAGGCAACCCTCTTCGCAGGTCTCAGTGCCTTCAGATTCCAGGATTTCCGGATTGATATACACGTGAGGATCATCCCTGGATTCGCTTACATCGAGCACCAGCAGGCGTTTGTGGATATCGACCTGGGTGGCCGCAAGCCCAATACCCTGGGCTTCATACATGGTCGTGAACATGGTGTCGACCAGTTCAGAAAGCCCCGTATCAAAGGATTTGACCGGTTCTGCCACGGTTCTGAGGCGTGGGTCAGGAAACTCAAGAATTTCTAATGTGGACATAGGTTTATCGTCGCAAAAAATAATTCAGATGAACTTTTACTCAGTTTCTAATATGATAGCTAACGGCGGTGTACATTCGCCACAACTAAGACCGCATCTGAAAGATGGCTGGATGCCTACTGAATATGGGGAAGGAACGTGATCAGACAAGTCTTAATCTTCACTCTTGCGATGATGTTATCGGTAGCTGCGGCTATGGCACAGGAAGTGTCAGTCCGGGACGATCATCCGCAACAATACGTCGTCGTCAAAGGGGACACACTTTGGGATATCGCAGGCCGGTTCCTGGATGAACCCTGGCAATGGCCGGCAATCTGGAAAGCCAATCCTGAGATTGAAAATCCACACCTGATTTATCCGGGAGATGTTTTTTCATTGGTTTACATCGATGGAAGGCCGGTTATTCAGCTTGCGCGAGATGGTATGCCTGCCGACACTTCCGGTAAGCAGACAGTCAAACTGTCGCCGGAAATTCGCCGGATAGACCGCAGCGATCCAATCAACGCAATTCCGCTGGATGCAATCGAACCGTTCCTCAGGGATATTCGTATTGTCTCTCCGACTGAATTCGAAGGTTTGCCATACATTGTCGCGAATGAGGAAAACCGCATTAACGCGACATATTCTGACCTGACCTTTGCTCGCAACCTGAACGCCAGGGTTGGTGATGAATTCGTGGTTGCGCGCCTGGTCAATATCTACGACGAAATCGGCGACCCACCGGTCACCCGACGTGTGCTGCCAAAAGAACACTGGAAGCAGGTTCCTAACATCTGGGACCATAACAAGTCGATCTACAATACGACTCACCCCTGGGACAAGCGACCCAAGAATCCGGTTGGATACGAAATGTGGGAAGTCAGCCGCGTTCGCGTACAACAAGCCGGGGAAATTACTGTCCTGGATATCCTCCAGGATCGTGCAGAAGTCCAGGCCGGAGACTTTATACTCCCGGTTCATGCACATCAGTTTGAAACAGCATTTCTGCCGCAGGCCATGGACGTCGTACCTGACGACATGGTCGTGCTTGCCACAACAGGTGCCGAGTATGGTGTCGGTCATTACCAGATCGTTACCATTCGTGGCGGCTCAAACCAGGGCGTTGCGCCCGGGCACGTGTTCTCGGCATTCGAACCAGGCCTTGTGGTGGATGACAGGACCGGTTATCGCTGGGGCAGTTTCGATGAGAATTCTGAAGTCCAGTTGCCATCTTTGTACGCCGGCCTGGTCATGGTATTCCGCAGCTTCGGTGATGTCAGCTACGCCATTGTTATGGATGGCCCAAGGTTGGTTAAGGAAAACGACGTACTACAGCACCCCAGAAACAGGGGGTGAGTCCGGGCCCGGGAACGGGCCTGCAGAGACCGTCTCGGCTGTAGCTTGAGGCGGTTTCTTACATCAGGGGGCTGCGATTAAGGCTTCTACGGAGCGTCATTGGCTACAAGCGATTCGGGCACCACGCCTGGGTGGCCGAAAACTGGTTCGCCTGCTGGAGACATTTGGCGACATCGAGGGCCTTGTCGCTGAAAAAGACAGCACCCTTGCCGATGCCGGGCTTGCCAGCGAGACCATCGCTTATCTCAGGACGCCTGATACCGAATTGCTGGAAATCGACCAGGCTTGGCTCGAACAGCCAAACCATCACCTGGTGACCTGGGGCAGCGAAGATTACCCTGATCTGCTGGCCAAAACCCCTTCCGCACCTGCAGCCCTGTTCGTTGCAGGTGACATCACCGTATTGTGGCAACCCCAAATTGCGATCGTCGGCAGCCGAAATCCAACCAGCGGTGGCATAGAGAATGCGCGTGATTTTGCAGGTGAAATTGCCCGTCGCGGTTTTATCGTTACAAGCGGCCTGGCAAGCGGCATCGATTCCGCCTGCCATGATGCCGCCATGGACGCTGGTGCCCGGACCGTAGCCGTAACAGGCACCGGACTGGACAGGGTTTACCCTGCCAGCAGTCGCCAACGGGCAAGACGGATATTTACCCAGGGTGCCCTGGTCTCGGAATTTCCCCCGGGAACACAGGCGAGGCGCCAGAATTTCCCTGCACGCAACCGCATTATCTCAGGCCTTGGTCTTGGGGTCCTGGTGATCGAGGCGGGTCTTAACAGCGGTTCGTTGATCACCGCGAGGCTCGGCTCGGAACAGGGTCGGGATGTTTTCGCCTTGCCTGGTTCAATTCACAATCCAATGTCCAAGGGCTGTCACCGCCTGATACGTGAAGGTGCACGCCTTGTTGAGACGGTGGACGAAATCATCGAGGGAATCACGCCAATGGCAGGAGAGCTCTCACAATGTCTGACAGAACGTTTAACAGGAAGCAATGGAACTTCGGTTGAGAATGCTGATCAGGAACCCAGGTTGTCGCAGCATGGGTCTTCCGGCAGTGTTACACCGAAATTAAATCCGGCAGAATCCGATCCTGATTACAGGAGGCTTTGGGAAAAAATAGGTTTTGATCCAATGCCGGTAGACCGGCTGGTCGAGCAAAGCGGTTTGACCGCGCGCGAAGTCTCGGCCATGCTGCTCATGCTGGAGCTGAGAGGAGAGGTTGAAGCGCATCCTGGTGGTGCCTTCAGCCGAAAACAATAGGACTGTAATACTTGCCCGGTATATACAGGCCCAAGCGAGGTAAATAATGAAAGAAAATGTACTCGATGTGCTGATGTACCTGTTTGAAAATTATCTTTACGACGAACCCGAAGAAGAACCGGACCGGCAGGCCATGGCGGAAAGCCTTGAACAGGCTGGTTTCACCAATGGTGAAATCGGCAAGGCATTTGCATGGCTGGATGAGCTGGCAGAGCAGCGGTTCCAGCCCGAGCTGAAGCTGCGGACAGACCGTCCGATTCGGGTTTTTGTCGATTCCGAGATTGACCGTCTCGATGTTGACTGCCGCGATTTTCTGATGTATCTCGAAAACGTTGGCATACTCGATGCGCAACGGCGTGAGCTGGTGATTGATCGCCTGCAGGCCCTCGATGCAGAAGAAATTGATCTTGAGGACGTCAAGTGGGTGGTCCTGATGGTTTTGTTCAACCAGCCAGGCCAGGAAGCCAATTATGCGTGGATGGAAGACTTGATGTTTGACAGTGAGGGAGACCTTCGCCACTAGCATCAACAGGGCTTTTTGTCCCAGGTGTTGGATCGCGTGATGCCTAAACCTTCATGGACGATCGTGTACACTCCGCTTTTCGCGGTTCTTGGCTTCGGCCTGGGAACAGGGATTCGATTTTGAGGTCAACCTCGAATAAATAGCCGATACAAGGAATGAGCTATCAAGTTACTAATCGTTGAGTCGCCCGCCAAGGCGACGACAATTAATCGCTATCTCGGGTCGGAATTTAAAGTTCTGGCTTCGTACGGCCATGTCCGGGATCTGCCATCGCGCGATGGTGCGGTCGACCCCGAAAACAACTTCTCGATGGTGTACGAGCTCAGTGAGGGCAGTGAGAAAGCCGTCAGGGAAATAGTAAAAGCGGCAAAAAAATCTGATGCAATATATCTCGCGACTGACCTTGATCGCGAGGGAGAAGCCATTTCCTGGCACTTGTATGAAATTCTCAAAGAGAAGGGGCTTGCTGAGAAGATTCCTTTCTATCGCGTCGAGTTTTCCGAAATCACCAAGAGCGCCATCCAGGACGCTGTTGATAATCCGCGCGAGCTTTCAATGCCGCTGGTCAATGCCCAGCAAGCCCGACGAGCACTGGACCACCTGGTTGGTTTCAACCTCTCACCATTGCTCTGGAAGAAAATCAAAACCGGATTATCCGCAGGTCGGGTTCAAAGCCCGGCACTGAGAATGATTGTTGAGCGGGAACGCGAGATCGAGGCATTCGATCCACAGGAGTACTGGAGTATCCAGGGCGATTTCAGTCGCGATGACGAGAAATTTCAGTCGCGCCTGGTGATGTATGCCGGTGACAAGCTCAAGCAGTTCGATATCAATAACAAGGAAGGTGCAAACGAGGTTCGCCAGCATCTTCTGGATGCTGCCGATGGCAAGCTCAAGGTTGATCGAATCACCCGCAAGCAGCGTAAGCGGAATCCGGCGCCACCATTCATTACATCCACTTTGCAGCAGGATGGCGCCAGAAAACTTCGTTTCACTGCTCAGCGCACCATGCGCACCGCGCAGCAGCTCTATGAACAAGGGCTGATTACCTATATGCGTACCGATTCGCTGACGCTGTCAAAACAGGCGCTTGGCGACCTTCGCAGCGTGATTGGCGAGCGCTACGGCGCTGACTATCTGCCGGAGTCGCCAAATTTCTACAAGAGCAAGTCAAAGAACGCCCAGGAGGCCCATGAGGCCATCCGTCCGACATCTGCAGGCATGTTGCCCAGCGAGGCAAAAACCATGCTGAAAGGAGATCAGGCGAAGTTATACGACCTGATCTGGAAGCGCACCATGGCCAGCCAGATGACACCTGCACTGGTCGACACCGTTGCTGTTGAATTTGACTGCGGCAAGGGTGTGTTCCGAGCTAACGGTTCGGTTATAGCGTTTCCCGGCTTTCTCAAGGCCTATGCGGCTTCAACGCCGAAAGGCCAGGAAGACAAAGACACTGCGCTGCCTGACCTGAAAGAAGGTGAGGTTGTATCGGTTGATGATATTCGGGCTGAGCAGCATTTCACCGAACCTCCACCACGTTTTTCAGAAGCAAGCCTGGTCAAGGCGCTGGAAGATTACGGCATCGGACGGCCCTCGACCTACGCCAATATCATCCAGACATTGCAGCGACGTCATTACGTTGAAATGGATCGCAGGCGATTCATACCCACCGATACAGGGCGCGTTGTAGCCAAATTCCTGGAAAATCATTTCGAGCCCTACGTCGATTACGAATTTACGGCCCGGATGGAAGACGAACTTGATGCAATCTCGCGTGGTGAAGTCGACTGGGTTCCGCCGCTTGAAAAGTTCTGGAAGCCGTTTATTGACCGGGTCAGAGAGAAAGAGGAATCAGTCAGCCGCCAGGAAGCCAAGCTGACTCGCGAGCTGGGCATTGACCCCGCCAGTGGCAAGCCGGTATCTGTTCGTCTTGGTCGCTTTGGGCCGCATGCACAGATCGGTTCAGTGGAGGATGAGGAAAAGCCCAAGTTCGCCGGCCTCAGGCCCGGACAGAGGCTGGAAACCATCGGGCTTGAAGAGGCACTTGAGCTGTTCAAGCTTCCGCGAGATCTTGGTTTCACCCCGGAAGGTGAGCCCGTGTCTGCCTCGATTGGACGCTTTGGCCCTTACATTCGTTATGGAAACAAGTTTGTATCGCTCAAGGATGCCGACCCGCACACCGTGGAACTGTCGGAAGCATTAGAGCTGGTGGCTGCCAAGAAACAGGCCGACCTGGACAAGATTCTCAAGACCTGGCCGGATTCAGATATCCAGATCGTCAAGGGTCGCTGGGGGCCATTCATTACCGATGGCAACAAGAATGCCCGCATGCCCAAAGAGACTGAAGTCGAGTCCATGAGCCTGGAAGAATGCGAGAAACTGATCGAAGCGGCACCTGAGAAAAAAGGTCGGCGCAAGAAGAAGGCCAGGAAGAAAACGGCCAAGAAAGCTGCGGCCCGCAAGACAACTTCGAAGAAGAAGAAGACAAGCAAGAAGAAAGCCTCCAAGAAGAAGAGCTCCACCACTGCCTGATTGCTTATGGCCATCGCCACCCTGACGATCTATGAGGCGGCCCGGAAATTAAAGAAGGGCCAGGTGATTGCTTATCCGACAGAGGCGGTCTATGGCCTTGGCTGTGACCCCTTTAATCATTCTGCAGTCATGCGCCTCCTGGAAATCAAGCAGCGTCCGGTATCTGCCGGGCTGATTCTTATTGCCGATGATTTTTCGAGATTCGCAGATATCATAGCCCCGGTGGATAGGGGGCTGATTGAACAAACCAGGGAGACATGGCCCGGTCCGGTGACCTGGCTGTTTCCGAAATCGGAACAGTTACCGACCTGGATCAGTGGTCGGCACGACTCTGTTGCCCTCAGGGTCACTGACCATCCTGGCTGCAGAAAATTGTGCCATGCTTTTGGGGGCGCTATCGTTTCCACTAGCGCAAACCTAAGGGGTAAAAAGCCAGCAACAAGCCTGGCAGAATTTAATGGTCCGCTGGGAGACTCGGTTGATGGCGTGGTGGAAGGCGAGTTGGGCGGGCGTGAAAATCCCAGTGAAATCCGGGACGTTTTAACCGGTAAAGTATTGCGATCAGGTTAACAGGTAAATACAAAAGTGGTTGATTCAAACGAAGTCAAATCATATCTGCTCGGTCTGCAGGATCATATCTGTGGAGCACTGGAAGAATGTGACGGCCAGGCTCGCTTTGAAGAAGATGACTGGTCCCGTGAAGATGATGAGGTTGTTCACCTCGGTGGTGGTGGCCGTACCCGGGTGATGGCTGATGGTGTGGTTTTTGAGCAGGCTGGTGTCAACTTCTCCCATGTCACCGGAGACCGCTTGCCGGAGGCTGCCACGAAGGCTCGTCCGGAATTGACCGGCAGGGCGTTTGAAGCCATGGGTGTGTCATTGGTGATTCATCCTGAAAACCCCCGTGTTCCTACCAGTCACGCCAACATTCGCTTTCTTTTTGCCAATGATCCATCTGGTGAGTCGGAACCCGTGTGGTGGTTTGGCGGCGGTTACGACCTGACGCCTTATTACCCGGTGCGCGAGGATGTCATCCACTGGCACCAGATCGCTCGTAGTGCCTGCCAACCTTTTGGTGATGATATCTACCCTCGCTATAAAGACTGGTGCGATAAATATTTCTACCTAAGGCACCGGGACGAAACCCGCGGCGCAGGCGGCTTGTTTTTTGACGACCTGAACGAATGGGGGTTCGATAAGAGCTTTGCATTCCTGCGCGCAGTAGGCGACAGCTACGTTGATGCCTATGTGCCGATCGTCAACAGGCGAAAAGACGATCCCTGGGGAGAGCGTGAACGCCAGTTCCAGCTCTATCGCCGAGGTCGTTACGTGGAATTCAACCTCATCTACGACCGCGGCACCCTGTTCGGTCTCCAGTCGGGTGGTCGCACCGAATCCATCCTGATGTCGCTGCCCCCACTGGTGCGCTGGCAATACGATTGGAAGCCTGAGCCAGGCTCCGAAGAGGCCGATCTGTACGAAAACTACTTAAGGCCCCGAGACTGGCTTGGCGATTAAGCGACTGTAATCACCGGGCGAGCAAAGAACATGAAATCGCAGGCCACATCGCTGGATCCCTTTCAGAAACTCGTCGTAAATACATCCCTGTAGACTCGGATGCGGCATCCCTGCCGCATACGGTTTCTGAAAGGGATCCAGCAATGTGGCTAAAACGTCACTTCGAGGACTCAGCCGAAAGTGCCACAACAATGTTGAAAGGCTGCGCTGTAACTCCCGCGTTCCTGCGCCGGGCCGGTTGGGATCCTTTCGAAAACCGTATGATTCAGGGACGAATCATCCGAGCGTACAGGGAAGTATTTACCGCGTGTTTTTCAACGCAGTTCAGCCCGGTGGATGCCTCCAATGTTTGCGAGCATCTCGCATCGCGGCCTACCCTGTCTGTATTTTGGG
>DATFLY010000117.1:0-2762 GCA_035267185.1 Lysobacterales bacterium
GGCGCGCCGCGGCACCCTTGGCCGTGTCGGTGGCCACCTGAATCTGAAAAACAAACGGGCGCATGTTCGGAAACAGGCGACCCTGAATCAGAGTTGCAGGCTCGAGGTGTTCATCTTCGCTGACGTGGGTTTCCGCCTTCCCGACAATTGCGTCGAGATTGCCGAGTGATTGCAGCATCGGTGCGATGCACAGTTCATACACAAGTCCGGTCATCAGACGCTGATCCTGTTTGAAGGGAAACGCTTGACGGTGGGGCTCAAGGCCACAGTCGACAGGCCTGACTGGCGCAATCTTCCAGCGCACTTCTGGTGAGAGGACCGTAAAGACCATCGACCGGGCCGGGGTCTAAACCGGCCTCGAGGAGTCGGTTTTGAGTCTTTCTGACGCCATCGCGCGATTGATTTCTCAGCGCGACATCGAACGCTTCCATGGCCCCTTCCGGATCGCCACTGGCCGCGAGTATATGGGCGTATGTATCCAGAAAGCGCTCGTTGTCTGGCTCGAGGCCCATTGCTGCCTCGATGTCGGCGCTGGCGGCTTCCAGATCTTCGGAAAGATAGTTCAGCCAGGCACGGCTGTTGAGTGCTCCCGCATGCTCCTCATCAAGCTCGAGCGCCTGATCGAAATCAGCCATCGCCAGATCGTGTGCCCCCTGTTTCATGTGGGAGCGGCCCCGTCGATGATAGCTGGTGGGATCGGCCATCTCGTTTGCGTCGAAGCAGTCGTCGTAGGCAGCCACAGCACCCGCATAGTCACGTGCCTCGTGGGCCGCATCACCGTCCTCGCAAGTCTCCGCCATAAGGGAGCCGGTGGAGATCAAAAAGATTGATACAGCAAGGAGCATTTTCATGGTGCAATTCCCACTGGTAGATGAGGCATTCAACCTTACGCCGTGACTCTTTAATTTTCAAACAATGTCCCATTCAATCCTGTATCCAATTGCCCCCTGGACTTCCTGGCACCCCATCTTTGCTTCTGTGTGCACGAGACTGACTACACGACGCTGGTCCCTTGGAAGTCATTCAATGTGGATGCACCAATCACAGTTTTATTATGATTAGTAGCGATGCTGTTGCCGATAGCCAATCGCTTCTGCCAGATGTGTCTCGTTGATGGTGTCTGTTTGGTCCAGATCGGCAATGGTTCTTGCTACCTTTAGCACACGCTGACATGCCCGAGGTGAAAGACTGAGCTTGTTCGCTGCCTGTTCCAGGATGGCTTCGGTTTTGTCATTCAGGGTGCAGTGCAGCTTGATGTCGCTGGTATCCAGGTATGCATTGGGGATTTTCTGTCGGTTGACCTGGATCTTTCTTGCTGCGGTCACTCTTTGTCGGACCTCCATGCTCGGCTCACCAGCTTTTCCTTTGCCAGGAAGAATCATTTGTTTCGGCCGGGTGACTTCAACAAACAAATCGATGCGGTCGAGCAAAGGGCCGGAAATTTTCCCCCGGTATCGGCCGATTTGCTCTCCACTGCAGATGCATTCCTTCTGGCGATCCCCATGGAAGCCACAGGGGCAGGGGTTCATCGAACCAATCAACTGAAATCTGGATGGGAATTCTGCCTTTCCTGCCGCGCGGGAGATAACAATGCGTCCGGATTCCATTGGCTCTCGCAGCACCTCGAGAACGTGACGACTGAACTCGGGTAATTCATCAAGGAAAAGCACCCCGTTATGTGCCAGGGAAATCTCGCCAGGCGCAGGTTTCGCACCGCCCCCAACCAGGGCCACGGCACTGGCAGTGTGATGTGGTGCGCGAAAAGGGCGACGTTTCCAGGAGAGCGGGTTAAATCCGTTGAGGCTAATGGAAGCGACTGCAGCGCTTTCAAGAGCCTCTCCCCTGGAAAGCCTTGGCAGCACTCCCGGTAGCCGGGTTGCAAGCATGGTCTTGCCGGTACCAGGTGGGCCGATATAGACGAGATTGTGTCCGCCAGCGGCGGCAACTTCCAGTGCACGACGCGCGCTTTGCTGGCCGACCACCTCACAAAGATCAGGTTCCTCGCGAGTCTCTGTGGTTTCATGAATTTGTGCAGCGGGCAAATTTCTCTGCCCATGCAGCCATTGCACAACTTCCTCCAGGCTGTTGGCGCAGCGGACATCTGCGCCTTCTACAAGTGCCGCTTCCGCTTCATTCACAGATGGAACCACCAGGGTGCGATTGGCCCCTGAGGCAGCGAGGGCAACCGGCAGTACGCCGTGAACGCCTCGCAAGGCCCCGCTGAGTGAAAGTTCGCCCACAAATTCGCAATCGGCAAGTGCCTTGAGCGGCACCTGGCCTGACGCTGCCAGAATACCCAGTGCAATGGGCAAGTCGAAGCGGCTGCCTTCCTTGGGCAGCTCAGCCGGCGCCAGCGAAATGGTCACTCGCGAGGCGGGTATTTCAAAGCGGCCATTAATGAGGGCAGAGCGGACCCGATCGCTGGCTTCTCGCACCGCCGTTTCCGGAAGCCCTATCATGGTGGTTTTGACCAGTCCGCCACTGAGATGAACTTCCACCTGAACCTCAGGTGCCTGCACGCCAACCCCGGCCCTGCTGAAAACTCTGGCCAGGCGAGACAATTCAGGGCTTGGTGGTTGGTGGGTTCACCCTCATATTGTCATAAGAAGTTGTCATCATGGCGATGGGCGATTGGCTGGTTATGTGTAGGAAAATCACTTGTCCCGGGAAGGCTCATTTTGCAGCTCCGAAAGCTGGGCTTCCAGCTCTGTGAGCTTGATGCTCAGTCGTTCAAGTAAATCGGACTGTGCTTTAAACTGGTC
>DATFLY010000118.1:0-4842 GCA_035267185.1 Lysobacterales bacterium
CACCAGGGTGCCGATTTCCATTCGCACAATGAACTGACTCACCTCGAGATTTTTGATGGCCAGGATTGGCAGGGTTTTTTGCATGCCTTCTTCGGGGGTCACAAGACCCGTCAAACAGATGGCGATGAATACAAGTTGGTACATACGGGAAGGGTGCATCAACAGTGCTTTCATCTGCTTGTAACAATACCTTCCTTATTCCGTAACAAAACGTCCATAAATTGGTGTGCTCCTGAATTCACACATGATTCAACAACTGGAGTCCACCAATGCTCGTGAAGAAAGTTCTGACTGCAACCATTATTGCCTCCCTTAGCGGTGCTGCACTGGCAGACACTGTTGATGTAACCAGTTCGGCTGACGATGGCGCTGGTACCTACCGTGCTGCAATCGCAGCCGCCAATGCTGATTCCGACATAGACACCATTGAATTCAATCCCGATCTGAACATTACGCTTCTGACTGAAATTGAGGCATATACCGGTTCACAGGACCTGATGCTGATCGGTAGGGGCAGCACCCTGGTTGGTGGTTGTGCTGATGCGCCCACCTGGGACGGTGGACTGTTTACTTCATACTCTGCAGCCGACATTGCCATTTACGGACTGAATTTTGAAGATAGTTGCAACAATGGTGTCGGCGTCTTTCTTCCTGAGGATGCGCGCGGCAACGTGAAGGTTTCGCTGTATGACGTCAGCATCACTGGTGCACGCTTCCACGGCCTGTTTGTGGATGGCCAGGACTCTACCGGCTCTTACAACACGGATGACATTCCGCATCCGGATTGCACGGACCCACATCCATATGATTCACGCGCTGGCATCATGCTGACTGTTGATTACAGCCACATCGACGGAAACGGAACGACAGGTGCTGACTGGCTGTTTGAAATCGATGAAGCCAAGGGTTGTGATGATGACGTTCCGGTTGCCCTGACCGGCTGCCCGGCTGATTTTGATGGCATCCGCGTGGATGATGGTGACAGGGGCAGTATCATCGCTCGTGTGCGCCATTCAACGGCCAATGGAAACCTCGCGGACGGAATCGAGTACGACGAACGCGGCCCCGGGGCGGTAAGATCGTGGGTTGATGGACTGGATGTGCTGGAAAACGGTGAGACAGAAGCCTTTGAACTCGACAATATTTGTGACGAGGGCGAAGTGATTTCTGACCTGGACGATGGTTTTGATATTGACGAGGCGGATGGCGGTGATTTGTATGCCTCCTTCAGGGACATCAACGTGTCTGACAACCGGGATGAAGGCCTTGATCTCGACGAAGGCGATGACGGTTCGGCCTTCCTGCTCGTTAACGGTGCCGTGACCAATGCCAATGAAGACCAGGGAATCAAGCTGGACGAGGATGGCGATGGCAAATTATCAGCGCTGATCCACGATGCTGTGGTGAACGACAGCCTTAGCCAGAATGGCATGGAGTTTACAGAAGAAGATGACGGCAGCCTCTGGGTGCGCGTCTCGGACACCACCGCAACCGGAAATGATGACGCCGCCATTGCTGGTGAGCAGCAGCCTGACGGCACTGGCCGAATCCAGGTGCTTTTCAGTGATTTGTCTGGCAATGGTGATCCGTCATTTGATGTGGATCCTGACGAAATCTCAGTCAACACTTTTGACACCCTGGTCGATCCTTAAACGGATTATATGTGTAAGGGGAAGGGGCCCTCGATGGAGGGCCCTTTTTTTGACCTTTGTGTTGGGAAATACCGGATTGTTCCAATAAGGCAATGCGACTGCGATTTTTTCTGAAACTCCTTTACACAGTTAGCTGTTCCGGGCTGCTGGTATTTGTTGTGCGAGCCCATCAGCCGATTAATTGAAGACGCTCAGCGTAACGACGCTTCACCATCAAGAGCCTCACACAGCGCAACATTGTCTGTTGCAATTCGCGTAATCGGAATCACTCCCTGCAAGTCGAGGGAGACGATATCGTAGCTGACACTCCCGCTGTTGCAGTTCTCAAATTCGAGAACGATTTCACCGTCTGTCATTTGTGTGGGTGTTGGCGTCATCGAGTCGAAAACCCCGCCGGCCGTCACTTCGATGTCCAGTACGGCAGCGTTGTCCACATACGGGCCAAACGCCGTCAGCCAACGGTGTCCGGGCTCTCCAAGATTAGTCATGACATCACCCGCAGGCCTCTCAGTGTCGTAAGTAAACCAGGCCAGAAAGATCGATTCGATATCGGGGAAGACCGAAATGAAGAAGCCCTGGCCAGTGGTTGCAAGGTTCAGCCAGGCATCATTGAGTCCGGCATTAATCTGAAAGCCGGTGGCCAGACCATCGACCTCCAGGATTTCCACCGACGAAACGCCAGGGTGGGGAGGGGTGCTCGAACGCGCTCCGCCGATCGCGTAGAGGCGCCCGTTGACCAGGGCTGCGCCGAAGCGTGTGCGGTTGTCCAGTAGTTCCGGACCGTCGCTCCAGCTGTCACTGGCCGGGTCGTAAATAAACAGACTGGACTGACCAAATCGCCGCACAGCACCGCCATAGGCAAATATTTTCCCATTGACCAATACGGCCGCAAACCCGGCACGCACTGCAGGCAGTGGTGCAACACTGCTCCAGGTGTTGGTAGCCGGATCGAAAACATCAACGTCATCAAACTCCCGGCCGGTCGGGCCGGTGGTTCCGCCCAGGACAAAAATTTTGCCATCCAGCGCGACTGCAGCTGCAAGGGCGCGTGGAAAGGGCAGGGGAGGCAGTGTCTGCCAGCTGTTCGAGGCGGGATCGTACACTTCAAATGCATCGACGGGCGTTGCATCATCGGCCGCTCCACCGGCGACGTAAATCATGCCGTTCAGTACGGCGGATGCCGGGTAGAAACGCCCGGTTGGCATAGGCGCCCGGGTGCTCCAGTTACCGGTATTTGGATTGAAAGCCTCCACCGTGGTGTATCCCGCCTGTTGAAATTGAAGTCGTCCCCCGATCAGGTAGCAAATGCCATCCACCCTGCTTGTTGCCATCGAGCCTCTGGCTGTGGGCATGGCTGGCTGAGGCGACCAGTTTCCGGTGTTGGTGTTCAGACGTTCTACGGTAGCCATTGCTGGAACGCTGGCGCTGGTGTAACCGCCAAAGGCATAAATGTGATGGCCAGACACACATGTCGACAACTTTTCGCGCGGAGTCGGCATGTTCTGAGCCAGTTCCCATGACGCGGATTGGGCCAATACATGTCCTGAAACGATCAGCGGAAAGAGAATTCGGACAAATAATTTGTTCATCGTGGGTTCCTCAGAGTTGGAAAGCCGGCCTTCTGGCCGCTGTTTTGCAATCGCACCCTGAGAGTAATCACTGCTACCTGGTCGAGACCCGAATGTAATGCGAATGGAACACGAATTCCCTTTCAGGGCTGATTTTCAGGCAATTCGGAATGCGTTCGGACTGCGGTCGGGACGAGTGCTTGCCCCCGTGTTTCCATGAATGTGCCAATTCACATGAAGGAGAACACCATGAAAACTGAACGCATTAGATTCAATCAGTCGAGCATCCCTGCACTGTTGGCCATTTTTGTGGCTGTTTGGATGTGTGCCACGTCTTCGGTCTATGCAGACGAAGAATCACAGCGCTCGTTCAGAGAATCCGACCTGCGCGGTACCTGGACCATGGCCGGCTGGGTGGAGGCCACGTTGCTAATTCCGTTTCCGGGAGAAATTACCCATAGTGTCGGGCCCGGCGATCCGGTCAATCCGGGAGACAAGGTGGCCCTCAAGGGTACGCTTGTGGGGTTGTTTGAATTCAACGGCTCCGGAGCCATCGTGGAGTTCAACGATCTGTTCAAGCCGGGTGGTATTGAACCGCTTTCACCGCCTTTTCCCATCCCATGGGTGCCACCTTTAACTGAAACCGGACAC
Source organism: Lysobacterales bacterium (assembly GCA_035267185.1). Classification (GTDB taxonomy): domain Bacteria; phylum Pseudomonadota; class Gammaproteobacteria; order Xanthomonadales; family SZUA-36; genus JAUIBE01. The sequence continues at coordinate 3,872 of DATFLY010000118.1, forward strand.
GGTAGCTATACCGTCGATGCCAATGGGATGGTTTCGCTTTCGACCGAGATCATCGACCCTGCCAGCGGAAATCTCGCGGGTGAGGCTGACTACAACTGTGTTTTGAACCGCAGTCCAAAACGCCTGGACTGCATATTTGCAAGATTCAAAACTTATGTTGTCGACCCCGCCGGATTCGATGCGCCGATAACCGGACAGGTGACGATGATGCCGCAAAGATGAACTGACTGACCTGCCAGCCATGTTTTCGGGCTGGAACCGGTGCTGCCCTTCAGTTTAACCAGGGGAGCGCCGGTTTTTTATTCCACCCGCCTGCAATTCTCCCGAATCCTGTCTGGTTCTGTATTTTCGACCGAATGGCAGTGGCCGTGGCACAATGTGTCGGGGACGGAGCACAGGATTGAAGGAAGACTTTTACATTGGGAAATGGTTGATTCAACCGCAGCTTAACCAGGTTGTCAGCGGTGGTAAATCAGTGCGAATCAAGCCGCGGTCGATGCTGGTCCTTGTCAATCTGGCCAAGGCTGATGGCGAAGTCGTTAACAAGTATGACCTGATGGATGCAGTGTGGGGACAGTCCGTGGTCACCGAAGATGTTCTGACCCAGTCCATTGTCGAACTGCGAAAGGCGTTTGGTGACAGTGCCAGCGACCCACGAATGATCGAAACCATTCGCCGTGTCGGGTTTCGATTGCTCCAGCCTGTGACGGAAGGTAGTTCAGCGAAGCGGTCACTTTTCGCTGAGCTGAAGCGGCGAAATGTCGTAAAAGTCGCCATCGCCTACTTCATTGTCGGTTGGCTGGTGATCGAAATCGCCTCCGTGTTCCTCCCTACCTTCGAAGCGCCGGACTGGATCATGAAGGTATTCAGTTTCCTGGTTGTCCTGGGGTTTCCGCTGGCCATGATTTTCAGCTGGGCATTCGAACTGACCCCGGAAGGCATTCGCCGGGATCGACGTCCCGAAGCAGATA